>LOEW01000242.1 GCA_001516045.1 Desulfosporosinus sp. BRH_c37 | reverse complement strand
ACATCGTTAACAATTACCTTAGCCCCATGTTGAGCGAAGGTTTTTGCGATTACCTCACCGATCCCGCTCCCCGAGCCGGTGATTAGGGCAACCCTATCCTTAATCGCCATAAGAAGTTCTCCTTTCGTCTAATGAAAGTTTTCTAAACTGTAAAAATGTGTACACCACAAGCAGCGTTATCCATACCGGATACCCCACCCCCGGTAATATGGATCATAGCCGTTTTGATACCCGGAATCTGCCGATCTCCGGCCTCACCGCGCAACTGCCAAACCGCTTCCACAGTCTGGGCAACTCCTGTAGCACCTAGAGGATGTCCCATGCATAATAAACCGCCCCTGATACTGAAAACATGTTTACCACCTAATTCAGCTGCACCACTGCGTATAAAGGAAGCGGCTTCACCTGGTTTACAGAAACCTAATGTTTCGTAGTAAAGAAATTCAGCAATCGTAAAAGCATCATGACACTCCACCATCTGGATATCTTCCGGCCCCATGCCTGCCATTTCATAAGCTAACCGACTAGCCCTCTGGGTAATTTCCGGAACAGTCATATCACTAGGCTGATTCTTAAATAAACCGGAAACCAAGATCGAAGCATTAATTTTAACTCCCTTGGCACCCAGTTGCAGCATCTTCTCTTTTGAACAAATAACAGCCGCCGCTGCCCCGTCTGCTATCGGACAACACTGCAACAGTGTAAACGGCTCAGCTATCATCCGAGAAGCCAAGACTTCTTCTACAGTAACTAAATTCCGGAATTGTGCATATGGATTCAACGAACTATGTTTATGATTTTTCACCGCGACAAGCGCCAAATCTTCAGGGGTCGCGCCGTATTGCTCCATATATTTCTTAGCCCGCATACCATAGATTGCTGGCATAACATTACCCAAAACTCCTTCAATGTCATCCTGATCTGGAGCCAAGGCTTCTCCAGTGGCCCTGCCACCGGTCAAGTTTTCACACCCTACCGCCATAACCATATCATATTGTCCACTGGCAATTGCCGTGTAAGCTAAATTAAGTGCCGTTTGTCCGCTGGAACAAGCATTTTCCACATTGACAATTTGCATTCCGGTCATGCCTAATGTTTTAAAGACCTTTTGGCCGGGAGCCATTCCAGCCTTTACGTTTCCCACATAACCCGCCTGAATCTCACGTTTATCGACATTCGCATCGTTGACCGCTTTAACAACTGCCTCTTTTCCTAAATCATAATATGGTCTATCAGAAAACTTACCAAAAGGAGTCATACCGACCCCTATAACATATACATCTCTCATTAGCTAATCCACCCTTCTAATATAAGTGGTAGTTATTCAGCCACTTTAAACATATAACTCTTCATTACAGGATCACCATTTTTATCTATCCGAACAACGCCCTCGACAACTTCCACATCCATACCTAATTTAATTTTTTCGTGCGCAATAGCCAATTGGGCATAAATTCGTACATTTTCCGGGAAATCCACATAACCAACTGCGTACGGGGACTTGATCCCTCTTTGACCTACATGTATGATAGAATAACTGTATAGTTTTCCAGTTCTACTTAAGGTAATTTGCTTTACGTTCGTCCAACACTCGGGACATATATCTAATTTTGGGAACCATACTTTACCACAATCTTCACATTTATACCCTAATAGGTATAATGCTTTACCATCAGTAGGAACAACGAATAAATCAGGGTGAAAAAAAGCCGGTTCATTTGTCTCTGTAGTAGGTTGACCGCTCATTCTAACAACTCCATTCTTTTTTTTAACTTTCTACGCAAACCTTAACTAAAATTTAAGTCAGCTTTTCCCTCCTTTACTTTGACGGTCAACCGGATGTCATAACCAAAATTGGTACATTTCATTTGGAAGCTGACATTCAATTGCCTTTGCCCTCTACAAAATCATCTGCGCCTTGGGAAGTCGGGTAAAATGCTCTGCATTTTCACAAGTAATCAAGTCTCAACACCTTCCTTCAATTAATATCTATATTTATCTAATTGTTAGACGCAAGTATGATACCATCCTCAACAATGATCTTAATCCTTAAATCAGAAATATCTAATATCTCTGAAAGTTTTGATGAATATGATCATCATATCAATGGCTATATTCATCACCAATGCAATCATCGATATATTATTGATGCACAGATTCATCATGTGATGACTATTAGATCATATTTTTTAAATAAAATGTATTCGATAATAAATAGCGATGTAATATTTACATTTAAAGTAAATAAAGGTTAAAATTGCTCTAATCTGCTGTATGAAAAACATACAGCGATTGTTTTTCATACATCTTTTCTTATCAAATTACTTATTACTTTTATCTTATAGGTAGATGGGATAACCTTTGATTGATGAGTTTACAACTCAGGCATTCACAAACAACTGAACCCCGCCTGTTGTATCATGGCCACTTTGAATCTACTTCTATTTACATTCATCACTGGTGCCGCGCAGCGGCATGGGGGTCTGACTAGTAAAAACAAAGGGATACCTTGCGGCATCCCCTCTAAATTAAACTGGATAGAATCAATTTTATATCCCTGGTATGAAAGGGATTCCATTGAACAGTTCTTATTTATTTTACGCCGATTAAACCACCGACTGTCAGACTTTGCCCGGAGACAAAACCAGCTTCAATCAGCATTATTATAAAACGTTTTAATTCTTTAGGCTCCATTGAATGTACATTTTGGAACTGATAACTTTCCATCCTGCCCAGCAACTGGTATTTCTTCTCACCGAAACTATGGAAGGGCAAAAGGTCTACAGCATCAATTTTGCCGACAAATTGGCTTAGATAGGCGGTATAAGCTTCATAATCTCTCTGGCTATTGTTGAAACCCGGAATGATCGGTAACCTTGCCCGTACCGCAGCTCCTGCTTCAACTAAATTCTCAAAATTAGTTAGGATAATATCCAAATCTCCTTTAATTACATTTTTACATTTTTCGGGATCCAACGTCTTAATATCAATTAAGAATAGATCGATGTATTTTAGGAGTTGTTCGAGATGTTTCCATTGACCAAAACTAACGCCTCAATTGATGGAAAGATTAATCTACTGTGAATGGGATGGCAACATCAGGGAACTGGAAAACACTATCGAAAGTGGAAATCACCTCAAATCGCAGTATAAGCAAGTTACATCCGGATATCTCTGAATATCTTTCTTATACTATATAATTCAATATTGTAGAATTCCTGTTTTTAGATTAAAAAATCAGGGGGTTTCTGCACCAGAATCATATCATGGGATATCCACCTCCTTTACGCATATAACGACCTTTAATGGTTCTTATGATGAGCAACGTTGAATACTTTACATAAATTTACCGTAAGCCATTAAATCACCGAATTTTCGCGGAAACTCTTCCAAATTGTCAATAAATTGCACATGTTTGCCATACTGCTTTACTAATGCTACCTTGGTGTTTGGATTACAGCCAAAACCCAGGGTCATTAAGCGTATTTTCTTCTTCCTACAGTGTTCGATGGCATACTTTACGTCACTTCCCCAGTTGGAGGCGCCGTCTGTAATGTGAATAATGAACGGGCATTTGTTCTTTCTATTTAACATCATTGCCGTGGCGATAATCGCCTCACCCGAAGCCGTCTTGCCCTGGGGAAGAACCGTATACAATTCGCCTCTCTTTTTGGAGAGGTCCGTTAAGTCACACTTTCCCTTAGAATCGTTATAGGCAAATACCCTGGTATTTTGGTTATAACCAATTAATACCCTATAAAGCGCAGCATATACCATTTGAATGGCTTCCCATTTGAGTTCACCCATTGATCCTGAAGCGTCAACGACAAGGATAATGTCATTAGTCATTTCGTAATTTATTTTTTTATGCATAAATATGTTTCCAGTAAGCGGCGCTCTATACAAACGCCTGGCGTCAATCTTCCCGCTTTTCATACCACGGCTGATGGAATTTCTTTTTTCAGTATGCGACTTTACAGCAGCCTGCAACCTGTATAGGAGCTGCTTATCCAGATTTTCTTTAAACGGCAGGACAATATCATTAACAACTATCGGCACTAAGTCATCATCATTGCATACAATCTTGACAACATCGGTTAAATTCGTTTTTCCCCTTTTCAAGTGAGCTCTGATTTCATTGCCCATTTCATAAGTCATTGGTTTTTGAGCTTTTTCTCCGACGCCGACTTCTTCAGGAATATCCGGCTTTTTTATCAAAAAGAGTAAGTCCCACTCACTGGCAACCCAGCGACATGTATGGCTATAAAGTTCTTCCCATATTGCAAAGTAAAGATTGGCTCTGTATTCACAACGGTCGACAACACTGTTTCTCTTCGGACATTCTTCAATTAAAGCCGGGATAATTGAATTTAGCAGGCGCAAAGGTTTTGCGTAATACTGTTCCAGGGTATCACTGAAGAACCCATACATTTCATTGCTGAAATTTTCTTTATATTTACAACCGCTTCCATCTGCAGCTATTAGCCACCAGAAGCAAAGCATTTCATCAAATGAGGGAGGCAGGTCAAATGACTTTGCTGCTATTTCGAATCTATTATTCCGGAATTTTTCCGCGTATAAGCCCAAAACGGACTGGTTGGCTACCAGGTCCACATAAATCCGCTCAGCCATCTCCACATACAGTTTAAATTTGTTCAAAAGAAGTGGCGCAACTTTTCCCATTTTCTGCATAGCCAAGTTTTTTGCCCATTCACACCACTCCACGCGACGATACGCTTCATGGACCGCCATTCCAAGAACTATGTCGGTTTTATTCCCGGGAACGGGGTACTTTCCCATTACTAGCGAGGAATCCAAAACTAAATCGTTTGATTCCAAGGGTTTTTTCATGACCGACCAGATAATGTTACCCACATTGCTGCCTATAAACCTGGATACTTCCATGATTGCATCTAAAAGGTGGGCGAGTTCCAGAGATTCCACGGGAGATTTATTCCGTCTCCAGAACTCGGAAACCCCCTCTTCACCCGGTATATAAAAAGTCTTAATCACATCTCCCGGCTGGTCATTGTGCCCGGCTACCATTGTTTACCCTCCTTTCGCATGCCTACTCACCGCATTCCTAACTCCACCGTTTCAAATACCCGGCTGTCAGTCTTTGGTAAAGAGTACGTAGGCACTGGTGTTTTCAGCTTCGGTATAATTCTTTTCAAGATGAAGGGTAAGAAGAATGGATTCGAGATACTCCTTACTTGTTTGCATGCTGAAGATGATGGCCTCTCTGATCGTTGCCCCGGCTGCAACCAGTTCAGCAATCATCAAACCGGTTCTGGTTGATACATCCATGGGCAGCTCCGAATGTCCTCTTAGCTTATTTACTATTTCAATAATTTCACGGGATTTTTCCTTGCTGATACCTGTTTTTTTGGTCAATACCTCAACTTCTACATCCTCCGGTATGTAATCCATCAAAACCGTATAGAAACGGTCCCTTAAAGCTGGGTCCAGCATTTCAGTCCCGATAAATTCCTCACCTTCGTTCATTGTGGCAAAAAATATAACTCCGTCAGCAACTTTCAGCAACCCCAATTCATCCATCCAAACCTGCCTGTCTTCCGCAAGCAACGAAAACAGCATATTCAGGGCCTTAGGGTGTTCGGGCCGGTTGATTTCCTCAAGGTGAATTACACAAGAGGGTGTCTGAATAGCTTCTGGAAATAGGTAAGGACGATAGCTCGTTTCGCCCTCTTTTAGGACGTATTCTCCGAATAGCTGACCCGGTTCCGCTAAGATACCAATCTGGAAACTGGCCAGGGGGCGGTTATAAACGGCGGCGAACTGACGGACCAGGGAAGATTTGCCGCAACCCTGCTTGCCTGTAACCAGTATATTAACAGGGTGTTTTTCGGAGATTGTTTTTATTTTGTGCAACATGTCCCTGGTTTCCCTGCCGATATAGAAAAAAGGATCCTGATCAGGAATTAAAATTTTATTATCGATTGTCATCCCTTATTCCCTCCTGTATTGCCATTTAAAGTAAGAATATTCTTCAAAAACCATGTAGCTGAATAACCATGATCATGGCCAATTAATACGGCCTTTTTTACGTACCATTTCCTGAACGGGTTCACTGAATCGTTACTCCACCGACTGTAGTCTTAATAGTTTTTTGCAATGTTTCAACAAACTCTGCTATCTCTTCTTTTTCCATATTTGGGGCGCCTTTATAATCATAGTTTTGATCTAGTTGTTTATATTTTGCTTCAGCAAAGTTATGAAACGGAAGCAAATCAACCGCTTCCACCGGACAGTCCAAGGTATTAAGAAATTCAACCATCATTTCAAAATTATGTTTTTCGTTATTAAAGCCGGCAATTACGGGAACACGAATTATCACCTTTTTGTTCAGATTAACCAGCTTTCGAAGATTGTCATGAATAATATTATTGGGAACACCTACAACTGCCTGATGCTTCAAAGGATTCATGTGCTTTAAGTCATATAAAAACAAATCTACATATTCCGCTATCTTGCTTAAATGTTCCCAGTTTCCAAACCCGCTGGTTTCAACGGCAACATGAACATATTTTCTTTTTAGTTCCTTTACCAGTTCCAAGGTGAATACCGGGAATAACAACGGCTCTCCCCCGCTTATGGTTACTCCTCCACCCGATTTCCTATAAAAAGGCATATCACTTATAGCTTCTTTTACTATTTGCTCTATTGACAATAATTCTCCAACTTGTTCCAGTGCCCTTGCAGGACATTTCAAAACGCATTGCATACACTGTGAGCATTTATCCCTGTCCCTTTGGGGCGGACTTCCATCGGGTCCGGGCAGCGTAATGGCTTTTTCCGGGCAAACTTCAGCGCAACTCCCACACCGCACACATTTATCCACATGAAAATACAATCCCATTCTCGTTGATATGTTCTCCGGGTTATGGCACCATGGACAATGCAAAGGACATCCTTTATAAAATACACCCGTCCTAATCCCGGGACCGTCATCCAGGGAATATCGCTGGATATTGGTTATTAAAGGAATCTTTATTTGAGTATCCATAATTCCTCCTCCTGTTTATTTAATAGACTCTCGGCATTCGCCGAGCCTGTTGGGACACCCTACTACGCCATCCTCAGCGGTTTCGAACCCGGAGACATTCCTGGTGTCGGTACTTTCTACGATTTCTACCAACGCCTTTGGACAGCTAGCGGTAACAATCTCAAACCGAAAAAACATAAGAGGTATAAAAAAACCAAGAAAGGCAAGAAAAAGGGTGAAAAAGCTCCAACTACCACACCGGGTAAGGTCAAACGCTTGGTCGAGTGGGTAATTATACGCGTAGTAAATCAACCTGTGATTGTCGTGCCCAAGGCCTGGCCAAATGCAACCATCCCCGCATCTACTCTCAACCAGACTGCAACTCTGGCTGGGATAGCTCCCGAGAGAAGTATTTCAACGGGGATCACCTCTACATGATTTCCGCTGCAGATTCTCGATACGATTTACCATTGTATCCAAGACTACAGCCTGCTTCCAGACACGACTCTGTCAGTCTGATCGTCAGTGCGGTTGAATTTAAGCAACGGTTTACCTTGGGCATGATTACCAGCTTAAACCATATCTCTAAAACCCATTTTCCCTGCTTCAAATTTATCGCAGGCTTTGTCATCCATATTTACTACTTTTTTTTGTATTGCCATCTGATTGGCCTGGGTATCAGCAAGTTTAGTCCTAACGTTGGTGCATATACCTTTCATGGGGTTGGTTTGATGAACCATTACCCACTTGCATTCTTCACATATTGCCATTATTTATTTCCTCCTATATTTTAAATGTGCGGGAAGAATAGGGAATTCCGGGGCTTGGAAACACCAAGCCCCGGCTTAAACCTTTATAGGTTAACAGCAAACTGTTGCTCGGTACGGGCAATAATGGTATCCTGAACGAATGTGGACAGATTAACGAAACGAGCGCTAAAGCCGGCAATCCTGACAATCAGATCTGGATACTTTTCGGGCTCCGCTTGAGCAGCCTTTAGTTCCTTGGTGCTGGCAACGTTAAACTGGACATGGTCGATATCCAAATCATACCAGGTGTCCATGTAATCCAGCCAGGTATCAAGTCCTTTTTCACTTCTCATCAAATCTGCAGACAGCCGCTGATTCAGCAACATACCCTTAAATCTTCTGGAATTGATTTTTGAAACAGACATGAGCACAGCCGTAGGCCCTTTCTGATCACACCCCATGTAGGGAGAGCAGCCGCCGTCGTCCGCAGCCTCACCGTGCAGACGGCCGTTGGGAGTGGCTCCTACTTTCGCCCCGACACCGAAGTAATGGCCCACGGACTCGCCTAAGGGCATCGGAGAAGCACCGGAATACGTTGTGACTCTATTATATACATCAGCCAACATATCGTAGTATTTGGTGATTATTTCATCCGCATAATCGTCGTCATTGCCCCACTTAGGCGCATTCCAGAATTCCTGCCGCATATCCTCGTATCCTTGCCAGTTCGCTTTTAAGGCTGTCAAAAGTTCTTTCATAGTGTACTTCTTCTCATCAAATATTAGCTTCTTAATGGCAACCAGGGAGTCGCCGGCAATAATATTGAGGATGATATTGTGCCAGGGATTCGGTATTTCGACATATTCCGTGGCATCCTTGCCAACTTCCACACAGCCGTCGTCAATGCTGGAGACAAATGGAATCTGCAAGTAACGTTGTTCCAGGATTCTGGTTACGTCTTTGTTCCTTATAGTCATGCTTATGGCATACTCGTTTTGTTTTCTGACGGCTTCCCAAAGTTGTTCAAAAGTTTCGAACTCTTCGGCATTCCCTGTGTGAGGGCCTTGTTGTATATTGGAAAAGGAAGCATCAAAACCATCATAAAGCGCTATTTCAAAACACTTGCCGGTGAAATGAGATCCACCGCCTTCAGTCCTGACCTTTTGCGTCGCTCTTCTACCGCACAAACCAGGCGACATGCACAGCACCAGGCACCAATCCCGGGCTTGCTCGGGTGTAGCCCCCCATTTTAACATCTGAGCATAGTTTACATCCTCATGCTTGATTGAAGGGAAACCCAGGCCGGCCTTGACGCACTCAAATACTCGAGCCTTTGTTTCCATTCTGCCCTTGGGGTGCCACCGGAAGACTATTGAAGGTTCGGGTGTCATCGTGCTTACCGCCGCGTCCAGGATAACATCTGTCATATCATTGCACCCGTCGCTACCATCCCGGTTTTTGCCGCCGACAGTGAGAATGAACAGGTCATTCGACCCTGGGAAGGCTTCCCTGTGCCCCCTGTCCTTACAACTTCCATGTTCAGAAACTTTAAACCTTTCACACTCTACAAGCTCTTGGGCCTCTTCCCGTGTCATGGGCTGGAAGGATTTTTCATCCACACTAACCTTATAATAAGGGTACAGGAGCTTATCTTCCTTCTGCGCATACCCGCTGGCGTAACGTTCCAAGCCGTGGCAAACCAAGTACGTAAACCACTTGGACTGCATGCCATCCCTTAAACCCTTTGCCGGTTCCGCAGGCATTCTCTGGCAGATATCGGAGATCTCCATAAGCTCCTTTTTCCTGGCTGGCTCAGCTTCAAAGTTTTCCGCAATTATCCTGGCCAGTCTGCCATGCCGCCTGGCCCAGGCGATTACAGCCTTGTTAACAATGATCATGGCCCGCCAGTTGTCAATTTTATCTATCAACGAAAGTCTTTCTGGAGCGTTCCAGGGATCTTTCTGGAGTTCCGCAAACGCTTCATCAATTTTGGCCTGGATCATATCTATTCTTTTAAGCAAACCGTCTTCCAGCACACTTTCGTATGGCGGCACGACACTGTTGAACCCTGTTACAAACGCTGGAGCCTCAATTGTGCAGAAATTATACGCCCGTTCCAACTCCTCCGGGGTGAAGTAAGATTCTCCTTTGCGCTGGAGAGTATATGGCTCCCAGTACTTGCATATTTCCATTGCCTCTTCTTTTTCAGCAGGACCGTACGGGCTCTTGATAAAGTCGAGGGTAACGAAATAACTTATTTCAGGATACAAAGGGACAAAATTCGGACGCTCCACGTGATCCCCAACGATTAGCTCATCTTCCTGGATGAGTATAGTCATCTTGTTCAAGATGTTGGCAAGACCCTTTGCCCTTCTCAATACATTCGGTTCACCTACAGTTTGCTTGTGAGACTCCGTAATATATCTTGCCCGCTCAATTCCTGCATGGATGCTTTCATCCACAAATTCACCCGCAGAAGTATGCTTCCAACGACACCTAGCTTTAAGCCTTTTTGTTCTTTCCGTTATCGGCATTCAAAATTAACCTCCTTCGTTTTTTGGGTATTTTCTTTAACTAACAGTTTAATTAGCCAGTTTTTTCGTGAAACAGCTGCAGTTATCTGCTGCCATTTCGCCCATTACAGGTTTCGAATCCCACCATTTACCTTTTGCATCTTTGTTCTCGCATACGCAGTCGCCTTTGCCCTCTGCATAATCATCTGCGTCTTTGGGAATCGGGTAAAATGATCTGCATTTTTCACAAGTAGTCAATTCTAAACACCTTCTTTCAATTAATGTCTATCTAAATGTTATAAGCAAGTACGATACCATCCTCAACAATAATCCCAATAATTAAATCTGAAATATCTAAAATTTCTGAATATTTTGATGAATATGATCATCAGTATGATGATTATATTCATCAAAATTAAAATATTATTGTAATTAGCAATATATCGTTGATGCATATATTCATCAGGTGATGATTATTAGCTTAATTATTTTTAATAATATGTATTCAATAGTAAATAGTACATAATCTTTACATAAAAAGTAAGCAAATGCTTTAAAAGTACTTTATTATCCTGTATGAAAAACATACAGTGTTTGTTTTTCATACATATTTTCTCTTATTGGAAAATCAACCCAGGAACATTTAGGATGCTGTCTATGAAGATTATAAAGCTTGGACTAATTATTTAGTTTTTGACACGGGAGAAAAACGTATAGTAGACCACCGATTCTTTCTCACTGATAATTGAATCGGTGGTTTTTGATTTTACGAAGCAAAATATCAGAGCTGAAACTTATCAAAGTAGTACTTAAAACACGAAAAATACATCTGATCATTGTTTGCCTCAGTTTCTTCTGTATTTGGATTTAGCACTCTCGTAATAATTATTTCCTTGACTGTCTAAGATCACGACAACCGGAAAATCTATAATTTGAATACGATGAATGGCATCATGTCCAAGTTCAGGGTAAGCAATCACTTCAGAAGCGACTATTTGTTTGGCAATTAATGCACCTACCCCACCCATTGCCCCAAAGAAAACACATCTATGCGCCTTAAATGTATCAACAATACTTTGCGAACACTGACCTTTACCAATAATTCCAGTTAGCCCTTGCGCCAGCAACTTTGGCGTATACTCTTCTATCCAACCGTTCGCTTTTGGACCAGCCGAACCAATAATATGCCCAGGTTTCGTTGGGGAGGGGCCTACAAAATAAATTATCTGGTCACACAAATCAAACTCAAAGCGGTCACCACGCGCTAACGTTTCTACAATTTTATGCTGAGCTGAAGCCGATCCGGTATACACTGTACCATTAAGGAGAACGTTATCACCCGCTTTAAGAAAACTGACCTTATCTCGGTTTAGTGGGACTTCAATTCGAATTACATTCATCATTTTGCAAACCTCTCCCATAAAAATTCCCTACTCCTTGAAGATATTCAAGAACTTGAAAGGGCATGGCCCAATTCTCCTAAATTCTGTCTCTTCTAAGTCCTTCAGAGATCCTCTGCCTGAAATACCTATAACTCGTCTTATTAGTCTCTCCCTTTTTGAGGAATTTTCTTCCTCTCAATTAACTAAACAGCATAGAATTAAAAATAAAGTTTAGTGGCACTCTTTATTTCCCCTTGTATTGAGGAGGCCTTTTTTCTGCAAAGGCTACACGCCCTTCAATCCTGTCCTCGGAATCACGTAATATTCCCCAAAGTAAATATTCGAGTTGGGAGCCTTGTTTGACTGGTAAATCTCCTCCGATTACAACTGCTTGTTTGGCCGCCTTTACAGATAAAGGAGCATTCGACGCAATCTTTTCTGCCATAGCTTTAGCGCTCTCCAATAACTTATCTGCGGGAACAACGTCACTAACTAGACCGATCCGGTAAGCTTCATTGGCATCAATTCTATCCCCGGTTAGCAGCATCCTCATCGCAACTGCCTTCGGAATAGCCCTTATCAGTCGCTGGGTCCCTCCTAATCCTGGTAAGCTACCCACTTTAACTTCCGATAAGCCAAAGGAGGCCTTCTCAGATGCGATACGGATGTCACAAGCCAGGGCCATTTCTAGACCTCCACCAATTGCATAGCCATTAATCGCGCAAATTATCGGCTTCCACATTTCCATTGGAGCCAGCATATTGTCCTCGTCAAAATAAGTAGAAGCAAAACTAGTTTGTGGTGGCATGCTCTTTTTTAGATCCGATCCAGTACAGAATGCCTTCTCACCGGCACCTGTTATAACTAAAACTCGAATTTCCGAATCGGCTTTTGCCATCCTAAGAATTTCATGAAATTCCTTCCAAGAATCAGGGTCTAAGGCATTCATTTGTTCTGGCCTATTTAACGTGATATAAGCAACGTGTCCTTCTTTGTTAAAAAGTACACCCATTTTGTTCATACCCCTTTCTTTTTAGCCCATGAATTATCTAAATGCGTCGTATGGTTTACCGTCTTTGAGGATTTCCCTGGCCAGTAACCACCTATGGATTTCCGAAGGACCCTCAACAATCCGAAAAACGCGCACTAAGCGATAAATATACTCAATTGGCATTTCCTTGGAAAGTCCCAAACCACCGTGGACTTGGATAGCGCGGTCAGCGATTTTGGAAAGCATTTCCGTGCAATACACTTTAAGTATTGCCGCCTCTTTACGCATATCCTTATGACCTTGATCAACTTTCCAAGCAGCATGATACACCATTAAACGAGCGGCGTGTAATTCCATGGTTGAATTTGATATCCACCACTGAACTGCCTGCCGATCTGCCAAAGGTTTACCAAATGTCGTTCTAATGTTTGCTTGCTCAATCATCAGTTGAATGAGACGGTCCGCATAACCTAAGCACCGGGCGGCAAGCTCCATTCTCCGTACTCCAAAACGGTTTTGTAAGGGAATAAATGCATTCCCCACCTCACCCAAGACTTGGCTTGGATCTAATTCGACGTCTTCCAGAACGAGTTCGTAGGCAAACATATCGCCAACCGTATTAACATTGCGAACGATCTGCAATCCTGGAGTTCCTTTATCCAGCAAAAATGCTGTGAATCCGCCTTTTTTACGTTTTTCTCTGTCAGAAACTGCAATCAAGATAAAGAAATCGACCTTTCTGGCATTAGTGATAAAGGCCTTGGTTCCATTTAAAATCCACTTGCCATTTTTAAAATCAGCCCGTGTTTCGATGGCTGATGCGTCAGACCCTGCATTGGGTTCCGTCATAGCCAGGGCAGAACGCTTTTTTCCCGTAGCATAGGGCACCAAGTATCTTTCGTATTGTTCCTTAGTGCAGCACTCCTTTAAAAAATTAAGGTTTGGGGCATCTGGTGGCAATACAAATTGAACAATTGAGCGATTCATTTCTTCTACCACAATAACTTTAGCCAAAGCGCCCAGATCCTGCCCGCCAAATTCTTCGGGAACCTCAATTCCCCACAAGCCTAATTCCTCAGTTCTCCTCATTAACTGCTCTTCTACTTCCGGTGCTATGGATGGAGTGTCGCTTGTACCCCTTGCTGACTCACGGTCAATTACACCTTGTTCTAAAGGGAACAACTCATTTTCGGTAAATTTTCGCACCATCTTTTTTAATGCTACATACTCATCCGGTATTCTAAAATCCATTTAGTTGTCCTCCCCCGTTATTGGTTCTAACCAATGACATTATCTTCTCTTAACTTCGCAATCTCCGCCTCGCTTAACCCCAAGACTTCCTTCAAAACCTCATCCGTATGCTCCCCCAATAATGGCGCAGGTGAATATAACTCCGCGGGAGTTTTGGACAGATGTGTTGGTGAAACATTATATACATGCCTGCGCATTTCCTGGTGGTTTAGGTATTTCCAAAAACCTCTCTCATTCAGCTGTGGATCTTCCAGCAAATCCTTAGAATTTTGCAAAACTCCGGCTCTAACCCCAGCCTGGGCCAAGCGATCCATGAGTCGATAAGCTTCATGTTTATTAGTCCACTCTTCAATCATCTGGTCAAGTTCATCTTGATTTGCCAAACGATTAGCCATAGAAGAGAACTTTTCACTATCCGCCCATTCGGGATTTCCCATCACCTTTATCAAAGCTTCCCACTCCGATTGATTACAAATCGCAATAGCAATCCACCTTCTGACGCCTTGAGTGGCATAGACCCCATGAGGAGCTACATTTAGGTCACGGTTGCCCAGTCGTTCTTGTACCTTACCATTGGCCGCGTAATTCATGACTGCGGTTGGTAAAACAGCCAAAGCTGCCTCAGTTTGTGAAACATCGATCATTTGGCCCTGGCCTGTTTTCCACCGATGAAATAGAGCTGCCGTAATGGCAAAAGCAGTATGAACGGGGTTCGGTACATGGTCAGGGTAGTTAGTTCCCATGCCAAAAGGTGTCTTATCCGGAAAACCAGTGAGATAATTTATGCCCACCAAAGCATTCATGGTTACCCCAAAACCCATATAGTTTTTGTGGGGACCTGTTGAACCCTGAGTAGGCATAGTCACATAAATGATATCCGGCTTAATCACTTTGACATCTTCGTAGCCCAGATTCCATTTTTCCATAACTCCCATGGTAAAATTGTTAATCACAATATCACTTTCTTTAATCAGTTTCACGACTAGATCTCTAGCTTGAGGGCTTTTCATATTGATATCAATACTTCGTTTGTTAGGATTACGATTACTAAAATAACCACTCCGCTCGGTACCGGGAATACCATCTTTAAACGGCCCGATAAGACGAAGGAGATCCAATCTCGACTTGCTTTCCAGGCGGATAACATCTGCTCCAAACTCCGCCAAGAGGCGGGTAGTAGTCGGACCAGCGCCAACCCAAGAAAAATCACAAACCCTAATCCCTTCTAAAGGTCGCTTATTTGGCATAGCTGACACCCCGTTTCACAAAGGATTTTATATCGTCTGCCGTGTAACCCAATTGTTTTAACACTTCGGCGGTATCTTGCCCGAAAGCAGGAGCTCCATTCCTCAACTCCCAAGGTATCTTCTCTAATTCGTAAGGACACCCTGGATAAGTAATTGTACCGTTCACTGACTCTGAATACCTCTCTTTAAAATAATTTCTGTAAATAAGTTGAGGATTTTCTAAGACGTCCTTGGCCGTGTTAACTGGATAGATCACGACTTTACGCTTCTGACTTTCTTGATAAAGATTTTGTTTGGTATATTTTATTGAAAATTGCTCAAAAATAGTTTTAAAAATAGCCAATGACTCTTGTTTTTTCCGATGTTCAGGAGTTCCCCATTCCTCTCCCCGTAAAATTTCAGCTCCCGGGATATTCTCTTCAATCATCCAATCCACCAAGGGGTACCATATATGAACATTGCTTCCCATAGCCGCTACGATATAGACATAACCGTCTTGACATTTGTAGGTTCCAAGACCAGCTTCCACCAAACCTAGTCCACGTCGAATTCGTCCTTCCAAATCATAAGCTTGAATCGCATTCTCCTGGGCCGTGGCAACACTCTCTTGTAAGGACACATCAATATATTGACCTTCCAAAGTCATTTCAGCGTTAATCAAGGCCACCATACTTCCATAAGCAGCATACAAATCTGCCTGAAAAAAGGACTGTTTATCGGGAACCAGAACTGGTTTCTCGTCTTCAGTACCAGCTAGATATAACATACCGCCCATAGCCAAACAAGTTAGATCAGAAGAAGGATAGTCCTTATACGGACCAAACTGACCATAGGGTGTAATGGCAGTATGCACAAGTTTAGGATTGATTACAGAAAGTATTTTATAGCCCAAGCCCAGACTTTCAAGATATCCGGGAGGAAAGCCCTCAATTAATAAATTGGCAGTTTTAATAAGGTTAAGAAAAACCTCTTTCCCTTCGGGAGATGCTATATCAAAAACAATCCCTTTTTTATTTGTATTAAGATATTGGTACCTAAGGCTATTTTCAATTCCAGGAATCTCTTTAAAAAAGGGTTTTTCTAACCGAGTAGGATCTCCCTCCATAGACTCAATCCGAATTACCTCGGCCCCCAAGTCCGCAAAGAGCTTACCCGTATAGGCTCCTAATTCACCAGCAAGTTCAACTACATGAACGTTTCCAAAAACATTGCTCTCAGCTTTGTTCTTCCGCACCATTATCCCCCCCTTACACATGTCTGGAAGCCTGTCCTAACCTATATTTGCAAACAGACTTTTCCCGCCACATACAAAAATCGTCTGTCCGGTAATATAGCTCGCGTCATCTGAAGCAAAGAAAGCTACTGTATGAGCAATATCTTTTGTGGAGCCAATTTTGCCAGAAGGTTGTGCCTTGAGCAGTCGCTGCTTTACTTCCTCTGGGAGTGCCTGCAACAAGGGAGTATCAATTAAACCTGGGGCAATGCAGTTAACGGTAATGCCTTTCTTACCCAATTCCAAAGCCAGTGTCCTAGTTAAACTAACAACGCCCCCTTTAGAAGCTGAATAGTTAGCCTGACCCGCTCCACCTAACCATGCTCGAGAAGAAATATTGACGATTCTCCCATAGGATTGTTCCCTCATATATTCTGAAGCGACTTTACAGGTAAGAAATGTTCCTTTAAGATTCACTGCAAGTACAGTATCCCAATCTTCGACAGTCATTTTCCTAATTGACCTATCTTTGGCAATCCCAGCGTTATTGACCAAGATTTCAATTTTTCCGAACCGGCTTACGATAGACTTGAACATGTTCTCAACTTCAGCAAGCTTAGTTATGTCGGCGACTATGCCCATGGCTTCCCCGCCATTATCGGTAATTTCTTGAACCACTCGATCTACTTTTGCCTGATCAACGTCGTTGATAACAACGCTTACTCCAAATTCACTTAGTCTTTTGGCTATTCCCTCACCTATTCCGCCGCCGGAGCCAGTAATCATGGCCACTCGTTGATTAAAATACATACTACCAACCCTCTCTTTGTTAAGTTCACATTAGACCGAAAGTGAACTGAGAATGCTTTTACCACCGCAGATATAGATAACCTGGCCAGTGATATAGCTTGAGTCGTCATCTGCGAAGAACTCCACTCCCACCGCGATATCCTCCGGCTTCCCCACAGTTCCAGTCGGCTGAACTTTCATTAAATTCTCGATGGCAGCTTCGGGCAAACCTCTAAAAAGAGGAGTGTCTATGATTCCTGGGGCAATACAGTTAACTGTGATCTGATTCTTAGCTAACTCCAAAGCCAAGGTTCTTGTTAAACTTACCACCCCACCCTTAGAAGCGGAATAACATGTCTGCCCGACACCTCCTAACCATGCACGCGAGGAGATATTTATAATTCGACCATAGTTTTGCTCTTTCATAAAGCCCGCTGCCGCTTGACAACACAAGAAGGTTCCTTTGAGGTTCACATTGATAATTCGGTCCCAGTCTTCTTCAGCGATTCCGAGTATTCCTTTGGCTTTATCAATGCCCGCATTATTAACCAAGATATCGATACGCCCGAATGTATCCTTTACAGTCTTAAACATTTCCGTAACCTGTGGTTTCTTGGAAATATCTGAACAAATCGCTATCGCTCGGTTACCATTATTCTTAATTTCTTCCACAACGCGGTTTGCTTGCTCAGAACTAACGTCGTTAACAACTACCGATGCCCCGTGTTGAGCAAGGGTTTTTGCCATAACCTCACCGAGCCCGCTCCCAGCGCCTGTAATCAAGGCTACCCTATCTTTAATCGCCATGAACAAGTTCTCCCTTCACCTTGTAAGATAGATATAGGGTTAAGGTTTCAAAACCAACCCAAACGTTCTTTAATTAGTTACGTTTAATGTTCGATGAATTTGCCAAGCTCAACCTGTAACTTACAGTTGAATCCTTCGCTATAACAGAGCCGCAGGAGCGTGTCAAGGATGAGTGAGGAAAGACAAGCCGTTGTTAGGCCGTGGATATTCGACCTTATCCTTGACACCTGTACCACACCCAACCTATTTTCCTAAATGGAAAATCGACAGGTTTCTTAAGCTGTGAAAATGTGAACACCACAGGCAGCGTTATCCATACCAGACACTCCGCCCCCAGTAATATGGATCATTGCAGTTTTTGCTCCGGGAATCTGCCGATCTCCGGCTTGACCGCGCAACTGCCAAACTGCTTCAACAGTCTGAGCAACCCCAGTAGCACCTAGAGGATGACCCATACATAATAAACCTCCACGAATACTAAAAACATGTTTACCGCCTAATTCGGCTGCGCCACTGCGTATAAATTTAGCTGCTTCACCGGTTCCGCAAAAGCCCAACGTTTCGTAATAGAGAAATTCAGCGATAGTAAAGGCATCATGACATTCTACCATATCGATATCTTCCGGCCCCATGCCTGCCATTTCATAGGCTAACCGACTAGCCCTCTGGGTAATTTCCGGAATAGTCATATCACTGGGCTGATTCTTAAATAAGCCGGAAACCAAGATAGAAGCATTAATCTTAACTCCTTTGGCACCCAGTTGGAGCATCTTCTCTTTTGAACATACAATAGCTGCGGCTCCCCCGTCGGCAATCGGACAACATTGCAACAGTGTAAACGGCTCAGCGATCATTCGGGAAGCCAAGACCTCTTCTACAGTCACTAAATTCCTGAATTGCGCATAGGGATTCATCGAACTATGTTTATGATTTTTCACCGCAACAAGCGCTAAATCTTCAGGAGTCGCGCCGTATAACTCCATATATTTCTTAGCCCGCATACCATAGATGCCTGGCATAACTGCACCCAAAATTCCTTCAATGTCATCCTGCTCAGGCGCCAAGGCTTCTCCACTAGTCCTGCCACCAGTCAAGTTCTCACATCCTACAGCTATGGCCATATCATATTGGCCACTGCCAATCGCAGTGTAAGCTAAATTAAGCGCCGTTTGCCCACTGGAACAAGCATTTTCTACATTGACAATTTGCATCCCGGTCATGCCCAATGCTTTAAAAACCTTTTGACCAGGAGCCATTCCGGCCGTCACATTTCCTACATAACCTGCTTGAATTTCACGCTTGTCAACATTTGCATCCTTAACAGCAGCGACGACTGCTTCTTGTCCCAAATCATAATATGGTCTATTAGGAAACTTTCCAAAGGGAGTCATACCAACCCCTATAACATATACATCTCTCATTAGCTAATCCACCCTTCTTTACAAAAAGAATTTATTCAACTGCTTTAAACATATAGCTCTTCATTACTGGAACACCATTTTTATCTATCCGAACAACACCCTCGACAACTTCCACATCCATACCTAATTTAAGGCTTTCGGGTGGAATAGCTAATTGTCCATAGATTCGAACTTCTTCCGGAAAATCTACATAACCTATAGCATATGGGGATTTTATACCTCTTTGACCGACATGAATAAAAGAATAACTATAAAGTTTTCCAGTTCTACTTAACTTAATTTGATTTAATTTCGTCCAGCAACTAGGACATATTTCCAATTTCGGAAACCAAGTTTTGCCACAATCCTCACATTTATACCCTAAAAGGTAGGGTGCTTGACCATCGGTCGGTACAACAAATAAATCAGGGTGAAAAAAAACCGGTTCATTTGTATCTGTAGTAGGTTGACCGCTCATTCTAACAGCTCCATTCTTTTTTATTACTTTCTACACGAAACCTTAACTTTCGCACACGCAGTCGCTTCTGCCCTCTGCATAATCTTCTGCGCCTTTGGGAATCGGGTAAAATGCTCTGCATTTTTCACAAGTAGCCTTAAGTCTAAACACCTTCCTTCAACTAATATCTATCTAACGCTATACGCAAGTACGATGCCAGCCTCAACAATACTTCTGACAATTAAATCATGAATAATTATTATTTTTAAAAATTCTGATGAATGTAATCATCATCACATTTAATATATTAATTATTAATTGAGATTACTAATATAGTATCGAATGCAATTATTCATCAGTAAGATTATTTTCTGCATCATATTGGACAAAATTAAATTTTGATAATATTTATTAGATAACAATAACGTTATTAAACATAATTTTTATATTAAAAAACTAGTACCTAATCGTTTGATTCGGGTTAACTAGATATAAGCACTTTAATGTGTTGCATGAAAAACATACAAGTGATTGTTTTCCTTACACATTTTTCTCTTTGAATCAAATGAAAAAATGCTTCCAGCCCTATTCATTCTAATCTGATGAACTCTTATGCCAATTCCACACTTTTGTGGAGAAGTAAAATCGTAACATTTACCCCATAATTTTAAAGCCTGTTTCCTGACAATCAGAAACAAGCTTTAAAATAGTTTTAGCTCTAAGCCAAACGATCAAAATAAGCATAATTTACACTTTTATAATAAAATTATGATATTATTTAATTATCTAATTAATCAATATTTTCAGCATTTTTAGATACTTTTTTTAATTTATTTTTGGATTCTTATTGAGGCTGGCATCATACTTGCGTATTACTTTTTTAAAGAATACATCTAATTCAATCCGAAAGATCCTTCTAACAAAGTACAAACCGAACATAATAATGTTTTAAATTCGCACTTGCACTTGGCTGCACGAGAGTAACATAGGTTGATTTGAATTCATCCATCCATACATATACAAAATCTTACCTAAGCTTTAGTTTTACAATTCAATCGATCTCTTTTTCAGAGAGTATTCGTTATTGAATCTTTACTTCTGACATATTGATTTAGGGTTCTAACTTATTTAGCTTTGTGCATTCAAGCTGGTTCAGCGAATCTTTTTAATACTATTATCAAAGGAGAGATAATTTTGAAACTAAAAATTAAGGATTTTATGACTACCGATATTATAAAATTGCGTTGGGAAGATACTATTCAGAAGGCTGCCGAAACTATGGTAAGATATCGCATTGACGGAATGCCTGTTGTGGACGATGAAGGTATGCTGATTGGCATTTTCACCAAGACCCATGTTTTAAGAGCTGTTGGAATGGACGGGAAAGTTGCCGTTGGTGCATTAATGCAGTCAGAAGTGATTACTATTTCTGAAGATGCCCTTCCGGAGGACGCTTTACAGGTTCAGGTTGGAAGATTACCCGTAATCAATAAAAGCGGGGGACTTGTAGGCATTATTACCAGGACCGATATCATGGGGGCGTTTAAAAGGCAGCTTGAGTATGCAGTGGAACAAGTTAATGCCATTATTAATTCAGGGCACAACGCGATAATTGCAATTGACACTAACGCAAGAATTATCCTCATGAATAAGTCTGCTGAAAAGTTTGCAAGAGTACCGATAGATGAAGCCATAGGCAAATTAATTGAGGATATAATTCCTGATGTGAATTTGACAACCGTTGTGCATACTGGGGTTGCTGAACCCGTCCAGAAAATTGTCATTGGTCAAACTATATTATTAATTAATAAGAACCCTATTATTAGCAGGGGTAAAATAATTGGTGCAGTGGGAATTATTCAGGATATTTCCGAACTGGAAAATATTTCCTATGAGCTAAAGGCCGTTCAGGAAATTAATAAAGAATTACATGCTATCCTGGATTTTTCTCCCGACGGTTTTGTTATTTCAGATGGCGATGGAATTATTATCAGAGACAATAAATCCAGTCACGAAATGCTTGGCATCAAAGAAGAAAGCCTAGTCGGAGTGTCCGTCGACAGTCTAATAAAATATGGCTATAAAGAAGAGTCTGTAACTCAAAAAGTTTTGGAGAAAAAGGTTCCGATCAGTATTATTCAGCATTTAAAAACAGGTCGTGATATTGTACATACTGGTACACCCATTTTTAATGAGAGTGGAAATATTTATCGAGTCATTGCAAATATGCGTGATTTAACAGAACTTAACTTTTTACGTGAGCAACTCAAAGCTGCACAGAACTTATCTGTAAAATACCTTAATGAACTGGAACAGTTCCGCAAGGAACAATTGCGCTCGGATCTCATTTTTCAAAGCCCAATCATGGAGGAGAAGATTGAAACAGCTATTAAAGTAGCGAAAGTCAATTCTACCGTCTTGCTGTTAGGTGAATCTGGGGTAGGAAAAGAGCAAATAGCAGGAATCGTGCATGAAGCAAGTAATCGTGTCCAAAACCCCTTTATTAAATTTAACTGTGCTTCAATCCCAGCCAACCATATAGAATCAGAACTGTTTGGGGATGAAGGCGGAACATTTACTGACGGAAACAAGGAAGGACGTCCAGGACTATTCGAAATTGCCGATCAAGGAACATTATTCTTGGACGAGATTGCTGAACTGCCTTTTGATATGCAGTCCAAATTATTGAGGGTTTTACAAGAAAAGGAAATATATCGGGTAGGCGGACGTAAACCAATCAAACTTGATGTACGCATTATCTCAGCAACCAATAAGGATTTGGAACAGATGGTTAAAGACGGCCAGTTTCGTCGAGATTTGTTTTACCGTCTCAACGTTATTTCAATCTGGATTCCACCTTTAAGGGAAAGAAAAGCAGACATCCCTCCAATGGTTTACCACTTTCTAGGTAAATATAACCAGATGTATGACAAAAGTAAAAAACTAACGCCTCAATTGATGGAAAGATTAATCTACTGTGAATGGGATGGCAACATCAGGGAACTGGAAAACACTATCGAAAGACTTGTGGTTCTAAGTCATTTAGATTTAGTAGATGTGGATTTTTTAACAAAAGGTGCTCATAACAAAAGTTCGTTTAAAGAACCTACGACCTTAAATCTAAGAGATGTCTTGGATGAAACTGAGAAAAACTTGATTTTACGAGTTTACCACGAATGTAAAAGTACCCGAAAAGCGGCTACGATATTGGGTGTTGATCAGTCGACCATTGTTAAGAAAATGAAAAAATACTCCCAGCCCGATTCATAATTCTGATGTACTCTTCAATCACCTCCAATATTTTTGGGACACTTGTCAGCTGTTGTTTCGCCCATTACAGGTTTCTAATCCCACCATTTACCTTTTGCATCTTTGTTTTCGCATACACAGTCGCCTCTACCCTCTGCATAATCGTCTGCGTCTTTGGGAATCGGGTAAAATGATCTGCATTTTTCACAAGTAGTCAATTCTAAACACCTTCTTTCAATTAATGTCTATCTAAATGTTATAAGCAAGTACGATACC
>LOEW01000241.1 GCA_001516045.1 Desulfosporosinus sp. BRH_c37 | reverse complement strand
ACTTCCTGAGGATTAAATTCCGGCATGATTACAATCGTACAGCCTCGGAAAAAATGCGACAGAGTGGAACTTTTTCCCCCGGAATGGAAAAGAGGCATCATCGCCAGATGAACAAAGTGCTCAGCCGAGCGCATTTCCGCTAACTGATGAACAGCGCAGTCGAGTTGTCCGCCGTGGGTTAACATGATCCCCTTCGGTAAGCCGGTTGTTCCGCTGGAATAGATGATATAAGCTAGATCATCCGGGTCAATTTCTACAATTGGTTCATCCGGCGAACCCTGGGCTAAGACATCTTCATAGAATTCGTATCCTGGAGCAGGGCTTTCCAGGCTGAGATAAATCTTGACCTCCAGTAGTTCAGGGCGAATCGAATTTATCAGCTGAGTATACTCAGGCGAGACAATAATAGCCTTAGTCCCAGAATCAGTTAACATGTATTTAATTTCTCGAGCAACCAAGCGCCAGTTAATGGGAACCAGAATTATGCCGCCTTTTTCAGCTAAGCCGTAGGCTTCCATATATTCAGGGCAGTTCTTACTTAAAATAGCCACTCTGTCCCCTTTGCCGATTCCCTTAGCTGCCATTGCACTTACTAAATAGTTGACCCGTCTATTCAGTTCTTGGTAAGTGAGTTTTTTGTCCTTGAAAATAATTCCTTTATTTGGGTAAAGTTTAGCATTGCGTGTAAATATCTCTCCCAACGTCTTCATCTATATTTCCTCCATCTCCAACAAGCCTTGGCAAATATTTATCCTGATCCATTCGGCCATAGTTGAATTATTAGTAGTGGCCTCATGGCGTGAATATCCAAAGGACATTCACGTTATTCAACTCCGTTGACTACCGCCAAGGGTCGCTCTCCTTTAAGGACCCGAGCACAATTTACCAAGGCCTGTTCCAGCATGCGGTTTAAAGCTTGGGTAGTTACTCCAGCTAAATGGGGAGTAAGAAAAAGCCGATCCTTTACTTCTTCCGGTAAAGTTAATAGGGGATGATCTGCTGGGAGTGGCTCCATTTCAAAGGTGTCCAGAGCCGCCCCTCCTAAATGTCCCTGAGCAAGACTTTCCGCCAGCGCTGTATCGTCAACGATCCCGCCCCGGGCTGTGTTGATTAAGATAGTTCCTTGTTTCATCATTTTCATTTCGTGGGATCCGATCAACCCCTTGGTTTCTGCAGTCATAGCCACACAGATAATAATAACGTCGCTGGTTCTCAGTATTTCTGCCAAACTCCGGAAATTAACCCCAAGTTGCTGCTCTTCTGCTTCCGTTCTACGGTACGAGTCATAATAATTAATTTCGGCACCAAGGACTTTTCCAGCTTCAGCTAATTTTGCCCCAATCTTGCCCAGACCAATGATCCCCCAGCGGCTACCGTTGACTTCCGACATTCCCTGTGCCAAAAGCTTTTCCCTAGCTGGCTGATAGTGACCTCTTTTGATTTCCCGATCAGCATAGATAAACCCCCGTCGCAGAACAATTATGGCTGCTAAAGCGAGTTCCGCAACCGCTAGCGTATTTATTCCCGGTGTATTGGCAACAGGGATTCCAGCCTTAGCTGCCGCTGCTATATCGATCTTGTCGTAACCGGCACCTGCTGTCTGGATTAATTTTAAATTGGGCAAGGCCTTCATAACTTCCTCAGAAATAATTGGATAAGGGGCTGGGCATAGCAAACAGGTAGCATCTTTAGCCGCGGCGATAATTTGACTGGGTTCATAGTCTGTAGAAAAAGCAAGCTCTTCTTTAAACGATTCTAAAGTCGCCAAGGTACCTGGGTCTTTGAAATAGATTTTAGGCATTAAACTTAGTATTTTTGGCATTCATCATTCCTCCATTAAAATAACTTTGGGAATTTCTGTGATCTTATAAGATCTGTTCACTTCATTTTCCGACCTGCTAAGAAAGCTTCTTTGTTTAACTTGGTGAATTTTGCCGGAACCAGTTCCGCAATTACCTCTAGCCAGATTTCCACAGTAACATCTAATTCTCTTGCAAGCCTCCCGAGCATTACTACTCCCGCCAGAGCCGGATTGCCGAGTTCCTTAGCCTTAGCCATCGCGCCCACCCATGCAAAGATTGTTGACCGTTCGGCAAGAAGTTGTTCAATGTTTTTTTCTTCTGGATAGGTTCCCTGCCCAATGTTCACTGACGGCGGATAAATTTTATGGTCATTTATATAAACTTTTGCTTGAGGATTTAGGTAAGTCGCCCAGCGGGCACCTTCTAGCATTTCAAAGCCAAGCAAGTAATCAGCCTTGCCCCGCTCCACTACCGGCGAATAAACTTTCTCTCCCCAGCGCACATGACTTTCAACTCCGCCACCCCGTTGGGACATTCCGTGAACTTCAGATTTCTTGACATCATACCCTGCTTTTAAGCCAACCTCTACCAAAATGTCACTGGTCAGGATCGTTCCTTGTCCTCCAACTCCGGCTAGGATAAAATTATAATTTTGCACTTACTCTTGCCTCCTTTCTATTACTGGTCGTTAGATTTCTTAATCGCCTCAAACGGACAAACTTTGACGCAAAGGCCACAACCGTTGCATAATTGAACGTCGATGGCGACGCCATCTTCTGTTTTAGCAAGCGGCGGGCAGCCTATCTCCAGACAGGTTCCACAATTTGTACAAATTTCAAGGTCGATTTCCGGAACAGGATGCTTTTCCTTAATATTAAGAACGCAAGGATAGCGAGCAATGAGTACTGACGGTTCCTCAGATTCCATAAATTCTTTAAGTGTTTCCAGCATTTCGTCAAGCTCAAAAGGATTGACAACGGCCACTTTCCTGGCACCTAGACCCCGAACTAATGTCTCTAGATCGATTTGCTCAACAGGTTCTCCTAAAAGAGTCTGGCCGGAACCTGGGTTATCTTGATGTCCAGTCATTGCTGTAATTCGGTTATCACTAATGATTACAGTACTGACGCCCTTATTGTAAAGAACGTTAATTAGCGGGTGAATGCCGCTGTGGAAGAAGGTCGAGTCTCCAATAACTGCCACTGTCCGGTCTTTGACTCCTACTTTGTCTACCCCATGAACAACCCCAATACTGGCACCCATACATCCACTGGTATGCATCATGGCCAAGGGGGGCGACCCACCTAAGGCATAACAACCGATATCACCGTGAACTACCGCATTTAGACTTTTTAAAGCATAGAAAACTCCCCGATGTGCACATCCAGGACAAAGCATCGGCGGTCGAGAAGGCAATTCCAAACTAACTGGTTTTATAGGGGCCGGAGCTTCAGTCAGGTCGGCTTTAGCAGCTGCTTCTCGGATTAGATACGGACTAAACTCGCCTTCAATAGGGAAAACTTCCTTGCCAATAACTTCAATACCCAGTGTCTTGAAATACTCTTCGAAGAACGGGTCAAGTTCTTCGATAATCACCATTTTTTTAACCCGTTTGGCAAAATCAAGGATTAATTGCTTAGGCAAAGGATAAACCATGCCTAACTTCAGGTAAGTCGCCTTGGGAAATACCTCCCGCGCATACTGATAAGTCACTCCGCTAGTGACAATCCCAATTTCATCATTGCCAGATTCAACGACGTTATATGCGAAAGTTTCCGCATATTCAGCTAGTTTGCGGATTTTCTCCTCGACAACCGTATGACGAAGACGAGCATTAGCCGGAATCATATGATATTTACCCGGGTTGCGTTCAAATTTTATTTTTTCGGTACTGGGCACAATCCGCCGGCTATCATTCATCTCGACAATGGTCCGAGAGTGGGACAAACGAGTGGTAGTACGGATAAATACAGGGGTATCAAACTGTTCACTGATTTCAAAAGCCAGAGGGACAAATCTTTTGGCTTCTTCACTATCCGCTGGCTCCAGCATGGGAAGTTTCGCAAATTTTGCATAGTTGCGGTTATCCTGTTCATTTTGGGAACTGTGCATGCCAGGATCATCGGCATTAATCACAACTAAACCAGCTTTATGACCAGTGTAAGAGGCATAAAATAGTGAATCTGCCGCCACATTAAGGCCAACATGTTTCATAGCGCACAAAGCCCTCCCACCTGCATAAGCCGCACCAACAGCCACATCAAAAGCAACTTTCTCATTCGGAGACCATTCAGAATAAATCGTATCGTATTTGGCACAGTTAAGGACAACTTCGGTACTTGGAGTACCTGGATATGCCGTAGCCACTTTGACCCCTGCTAAGTAGGCCCCATATGCAAAAGCCTCATTTCCGGTTAGTAACTTTTTCATCATACAGCCTCCTACAAAAAATTGCCTAAATAGAACTAATAATTGAGCATTGAGCGTGCATATGCAAAAGCCTCCTTTTTTGCACTATTTAATTGTAAAGCAAAAAGCGTGCCAATTTGCAGCACGCCATTCTAACTCAATCTTCAGAATTGTCAGATAATTACAGGGTCACTTTTGACTTCCTTTCTCAAGCTGCACTCTAATTATGGCCAAATTTATGGCTAAATCAGCCCTTGTCGCCCGGGTCAAATTTGGCTTCATTATTGACCTGTTTAAGCCTTCTCATTCTTCTCGTTAAGCCGGACAGGCTTATGCCAAGTTTACCTGCGGCCTCTTCCCGACTTTTACAACGTTCCACAGTGTTTTTTACTAGACTCAATTCGAAATCTTCCACTGCATCACCTAGTGACTTAAGTTCAGACCCATTTTTTTCAAGGTTTTGATCCCACAGATAGTATTTCTTAGGGAGATGTTCCGGTTTTATAAGTGATTCTTGGCTAATTACAATTACCCTTTCGACCAGATTTGCCAGTTCCCTGACATTACCCGGCCAATTGAATTTAGACAATACTTTGATAGTTTCTTTACTAAACTTGACTTCCAGGTTGTACTTACGGTTAAAGAGTTTCGTATAATGAACAATGAGAAAAGGGATATCCTCTTTTCGCTCACGTAAGGGAGGAATTATTAAAGGCACTACATTCAACCGATAAAAAAGGTCCTCTCTGAAATCACCATGCCTCACCATTTCCTCCAAGTCCCGATTAGTCGCTGCAATTATGCGAACATCAACTTCTTTTTCTTTTACTCCGCCAATCCGAGTTATTTTTTGATCCTGGATTACCCCTAAGAGTTTTACCTGGAGTTTTTTAGGAAGCTCTCCTATCTCATCCAAAAAAATGGTTCCTTTATCTGCTACCTCAAAGTAACCTGCTTTCCCTTCCTTATTTGCACCTGTAAAAGCCCCTTTTTCATAGCCAAAAAGTTCGGATTCAAGTAAATCTGCCGGGATCGCACCACAATTGATTTTTATGAATGGACCGAAATCGTTTCGTAAACTTGCCTTATGAATAACTCGAGCTACAAGATCCTTGCCAACTCCGGTTTCACCGAGGACAAGAATAATACTATCCACATTAGCAACACGATATGCTGTATCCAGAACTTGCTTCATTTGTATACTATGGGCTACGAACTCAGATGATTTTGGGGTTTTAAGCTCGAGCAATTCACATAAGTATTTCGAAGCGAGAGTTTGGGTTTGTTGGTATTTTTGCCTTAAATGGTTTAATTCGGTTACATCACGTAAGTTGCAGCATACTCTATGAACTTTACCGTTGCGATCATAGATTGGGACACCGGTACTTAAAACCTGTCTACCTGTATTTGTGTTGATGATTACAGTTTCTTCCTTGCCCGTCTCAAATACTTTTAAGGCTGCGCTTGCGTCTGTTGTCCCTTCCTTTAGCATCTCCTTAATTTTTCTGCCATGTGTTTCCGAACTCTTTAATCCCATTACCTTCTCAAATGCCGGATTTATTAAGATAATTTTGCCATCACAATCAGCGATAGTCATAGCATCGTAAGAGTTTTCAATCATTAGCAAATAGTCCTTGTTTAGTTCTTCCAATTCAATTAATCTATTACGCAAATGCTCAAGTTCCTCTACCCTTTCCACCAAATTTGGATTACACGTCATTAATTAATGAACCTCCCTTCTAACTAACCAGTTCTATAACATTCCTTCATTTCCCTCCAAGATAGCAAGAATAACCAAGAAAAGATTAAATACAGTCAGATTCTTTTAGCCGCGGTTCTCGATGAATCAATGTTTGATAAAGCACGACAAATAATTAAAGAGAGGGATGGCCTAATTTAGCCTTTCCCTCTCTTTGATCTAATCGTGAGACGTTCAGCTTTAGCTAAACGAGTTCAATTTCCTACTCTATTGCGTCCATTATTCTTGGCAAAATACAATGACTCGTCAGCTTTTCTAATCAAAGACTCCTCGTCATCTTCAGGAGTCAAGCAGGCCACTCCAAAACTGGCTGTCTTCCGCTTGACGATGGAAAAGTTAAACTCTTCGATCTTTTGCCTAAGTTTTTCCGCCATAATTCGTACACCCGTTATATCTGTTTCCGGACAAACGATTATAAATTCTTCGCCTCCCCAACGCCCCAAGAAGTCAATATTTCTCGAATTTTCATTGATAATACTTACAATTTCTTTAAGAACTAAATCCCCAGTTTGATGACCGTATTGATCGTTAACCTCTTTGAAATGGTCAATATCTATCATAATAATTGACAAAACTCTTTGATAACGCTTAGCCCGTTCAACTTCTTCTCGCATCAATTCATCAATCTTTAATCGATTATATGCCTGAGTAAGATGATCCGTCGCAGATAACCTTTCGAGTTCTCTGTTTTTTAGAGCCAATTGAGCATGTGCCTCCGCCAATCTGTTCTGAGTCTCTTTTAGTTCCGAAATGTTAACGGCAATTGCATACTTGACAATGTCACCATTTGGCCAGGTTATTGCCTTCTCGTGCAGCTGATACCAATGATCGTCGACAGGGTTAAAACATTCAAAGACTATCATCTTGTTATTAGGTTTACGTTCACCGTCTATTAGTTCGGAGTTTTTACAAAAAAGACACTGTTTTGGTTCTCCGTAAATGCTCTTATAGCATTTACGCCCGACTAGGTTCCCCCGCTGTTTAATCATTTGCTTATTCATGTACAAAATTTTAAGAGAACTAATATCTGCTAAGTAGATACTATAAGGGATTACGTCAAATAGAGCTTTAAACAAATCGCCTTCAGTCAATGTTATCACCATATTTTTCATAAATTTCATTAATATTAGCTTTCAGCTTTTCTGCTTGTAAAGGTTTCAGGAGATAACCTTTAGCACCTGCTTCGATGGCATCTAATACCATGGCCTCTTGCCCATGCGACGTAACCATCATGATTAAAGCATCGGGGTTTTCTTTAAGAATTCTTTTTGTTGCTTCGATTCCATCCATATCGGGCATTGTAATATCCATCGTTACAAAGTCTGGTTTATGTTTAGCATATTGCTTAATTGCTTCCTCACCGGTCTTGGCGGAGGCAACTAGATGATGCCCCATCACAGTTAACATCTGGGCAATCTTCTTTGTAGTGAGCTGGGAATCATCCACAACTAAGATATTGAGGCTCCTCACAGTTTAGTTCCCTCCCTTTTTGTTCCTAATCGTTTCCTAAGTGGTTCCCCCGGCATGATACAAAAAATGCTCATCGTTCCTGAATCAGTCTCCAATTCAGCCGTATAAAATTTATGATTTTTATAACGGGCAATACTTTTGGCCTCATTAACAATGATCGGTGTCGATAAGGCAAATGCCCTGCCCTTTTGCTGAAATTCCGCTAGGACATTTCCAAGAATTATGTTTATCATATCACCAGCTGTTTCCTCAATATAGAGATCCACATCGCCTTCATCAATCTCGATTCCTTCGGAATACCCAGAAAATATCTCATTTATAAGCTTTCTATCATAAGTAAAAGCTAAGGTCATTTTTGCATCATCTTCCACAGTAATAATAGAGGTTAGTGCCTTAAGTTGCAACTTCTTAACGTCGGTCAGATCGTACTTTACCTCTCCAACCTTAATTGAGGCCTCGTCTACTAAGAAGAGGACAGTTCTCCCAACCACAGATTCCATAAATTTGCCGGCATCAACCTGGGATTGCACAATATACCCATTGCTCTTTTTATCGCTCATATTCACTAATCCTTTCTCATCAGCAAAAAAATGGAGATTGCCATTTTAATTTATAGTAAAGGGTAACAAGGTTATCTTAAGGTTACCTTTAAACTTTCGATTATCAAGTCTAAATTTCCTGCTATTTTTGAAAAAAATAGCAAATGAAGCCCGATTGCCGAAGAGCGCATCAAACAAGGTTGTCTACACAATTTCTTCCAAAAAAGAAAACGCCTACAGATATATTAGCTGTAAGCCCATCTTTGGTTTATAGAAAATCACTCAAACACGGTTCCTTGCGTATTTAGTAATTGTCAACCATATTATTTATCCAATCATAACGACCCATAAGAAGTATGCCGTTAAAAATATTCGATATACTTTGCAATTATATGGATTCTAATAGCTCAGATAGTCCTTCTAAATTTTTACTTTTAACAAGCTTAACAAAATTCAAATTTTGAGAAACCACTTTAACCTTCCCTTTAGCACCTAGAATAGCTTTAACAACTTCGGATATTTTATTTAGTAAGGGATCTGAGAGAGAGTCGGTATTTGCAAAATGAATAATTACTATAAGTGGCTGAACAAACAAAAGGCCTTGAACAGCTTGGTTCAACGTAATAAAGCTCTCTTCAGTCAAATATTTTGAAAGATTAATCTGAAACATATTATTATTATGTTCAATCTGATAAGGAACTATGGAATCAGTATTATGTGTGGCGTCTTCTTCTCTAACAAAGAGAGGCTCTTTGATACCCAACACTTTATTGACGACAGATATTACTGTTTCAGAGGTTATAGGTTTGATGAGGTAGTGTTTAGCACCAAGCTCTAAGGCCTCAAAGACCATATTCCTTTGATTTAGTGCACTAACCATAATGATTTTGGCATCAGGATAATCCCTAATAATTAATTTTACTGCTTCAATGCCATTAACACCCGGCATAGTTATATCCATAGTAACTAAATCCGGCAAAAGAGTGCGGTAAAGCAAATGGGCTTGTCCTCCATTAATCGCTTCCGCTACAACATGATGTCCAGCCTGAGTAAAAATTGTAACTAAGTTCCTACGCATAATGGCTGAATCATCAACAACTAAAATATTAGACATCTATATTTCCATCTCCTCCATAAATTTCTGTTCCATTGAAAAGTCTAGCATTTATTCGCTGATGTCAGTAATACCTTCGGGAATGACAAGACTCAAGCTAAGATTGCCCAATTCCGTCTGCATTTTACAAATCCAGATTTGGGCTTTTAAATACTTAACCAAAACCTCATCTGAAGAAATGGAAATTGGAGTATCTATAATCACAAGTTCCTCTAAGCCAGGGAATTCTTTCAAAGAATTCCCTAATATGATATTTGTTACTTCAGCTAAGACATCTTCCATGTATTGATTCTCTTCTTCAGACGTCAGCTCCCCTATAACAAAATTTCGAACAATTTCAAGCAGAACTGGTTCGTCAAAACTCAAAATAAAGGCGATATCTAGTGCTCCCCGAATATTGATAATCGCAGTTACTTTATAGAGGTCTAATTTCTTAGGTTCATAAATTCTAAAATTATCTTGGTAATTAACAGTTAAATTGGCCTGCTCACGAAAAAACTTACAAGTCGTATCTATAAGAGGTTGCATCAATTCAGCAATAGATACTCCCCATAATCCATCAGTTTCCTTTGGTAAACTAAAGGAAAATTCTGTACCCTTGTTAATTTCTGTTTTTACCCTAAGAAAACCACCTAATTTCGTTAACTCGTCTAATACTGCAGCTAACCCTACACCACGCCCTGACAACTCATTAACTTCCTCTTTAGTAGAAAGACCATCCGCAAAAATTAGCTGTACTGTTTCATCGTCTGTAAGTCTTTCCACCTCCTCAACTGATCTTATTCCATCTTCTACTACCTTGCTGCGTATAATCTCGGTGTCTATACCACGTCCATCATCCTTAATTGTAAGGATAATTTGTTTCTCCGTACTTGTTAACTGACAAATAATTTTACCATATTCGTCCTTACCATTTTCTAATCGTTCATCAGGTGATTCTAAACCATGATCTACAGCATTGCGGAAAACATGTACAAGAGTTTTTGTGAAATCAATATAAAGATCAGGATTAACTAATATTATTTCAGCATCCAGAACTACAGGGTAAATTAATTTATCGAGCCGTTCGGCCAGATTTGATACATACTCAGGATAAGATTTCAAGAGAGTATCAAAGGGTCTGTGGCATAGTTTACGGAGTTCGGGAATCAGCATCTTACACTCGCCTGGGGTAAGTAGCATTGAAATTTTCTTTTCAATTTCAACTAACTTTTGTTTACTGATAATCAGTTCATCCTCCTGAGAAAAGAAATCCTCTCCAAGAATATCGCGTAAACCTGCCATATCTTTTTCTAACCATGAAAATATGAGAAACCCTGCAAAGAACTCTTTAAGATCATCAAGACTTTTACTCCCTATGTTTTTCTTTAAATGAAAGATCTGACTTTCTAAGTCATGTAAATTTTCTATCACACTGATTAATCCAAGTTGACTGAAATTGCCCTTAAACGTATGAATATGCCTATAAATCTCAGTTACTTTACTTTCAAGCGTTTTAGGACTGTTAATTATTTCCTCTAGGCGCACTTCACAAAAGTTTTGAAAATCTCTTACACTCTGAATAAAGTCATTAAAGTTTACTACAACTTCAACTACCATTTTAAGAAGATTTCTTTCTTTCTCAATTTGGCTTTCTAAAGAACGCTGGTCAGAAATATCTGTTAAGATAACCATACAAAGCCTATCTCTGTTATTACTGAAATTAATGACTTTATAGTCAATCCTAATCAACTTACTATCAACGACTACCTCAGAAGGTAATAACGGAATATATAACTCTAGTAATGATTCGTCTTGAGTGTTTAAGATTTTGGCAAATAAAGTATCAATAAATTTTATTTGCTCTTCGTCTTCAGGAAATAATAACCCAGAGAGCTTTAAACCATGAATATCTTTCGCAAAAATTCTAGTACATTCAGTACTATATTCATCGTGAATCCGTAAGTCTAACCCAAAAGAAAGGAATCCCTGACCAGCGTTATTGAGCAAATTACTAATGGATTGTGTCCGTCGAGCGACAGTTTCTTCTAAAACTTCATTCCAGGCTGCAATTTCATCTCTAGCCTCTTCAATTTCTAACGTTTGAGCTTCAAGATTATGTAAGTTATGCTCATTTTCTTTAAATAAATAATACTTGCAACTTTCAAGATGATTAAGTCCATTTACAATGGCCAACATCATACTTCGGCAATTACCATATCCGCAAGATGCACAGTTTATTTTTCGTTCTTCAGTGGATAACTTATGCATAAGCTTCCAAGTCTGCTCTTCTTCAGCTAGGGCTGGCTCACGTAAAATTTTATTAGAGGATTTATCTGAATAAGTCCTAGAAAAATCAAGGTTCTCGGAATCAAGCCAAGTGAAGAAATCTTTAAATAATGTCTTTGCTTTTTGATCGCTAATGCTATCATGTTTAGCAATTTGATTTTCTTTGCGTTCTTCGATGGCTTTTGCTACTTGAAAGTGGGTACGATGATGAGTTGAGGCAGGCCCAACATTACAACCGTGTTGACAACTTAAGATATCCACTAGGATCGGCGCATTACCATGTTTAATATCTTCTATAAGTTCAGGCAAATACTTAAGATAAACTTCCTGAGGACCTTCCACCCTAGGGATGTCAGATTGCTTAACTTTAACGCCGAAACGATTAAAGGTTTCAGTGAGTCCACCAGGTTGAGAATAAACAACAGCCCTCTCCGCTTCCGGAGTATCAAAACTAGAAGGTTGCAGTTCTGATAGATTAATATTTTGCTCGAGAAAATATTTATCTAATGATTCAAAAGTAATACTATAATTTACCACACCTTTGGTATTAGGATCGTGAACTTCTCTTCTTTTTGCCAAACACGGACCAAGAAAAGCCAGTCTCAAATGTTTAAATTCTGGTTGACTCTTTAGCCAAATAGCTACATCTAAAGCCGGTGAATGAGTAGGCGCTAAGTAGGGAATAAGTTCTGTTTGATATATCTCGATAAAGCTAACGATGGCCGGACATGGTTGGGCAATGATAGGTAATTTAACCCCACTTTGCAGAGCCTGTAAATATAGGTATGTAGTAATTTCCGCTCCAAAACTAACATCGAAAACATTTGAAACTCCTATTTTCCGTAATGCAGTTAAAACTTGCGGAAGCAAATTAGCGTAATTAACAGCGGCAGCTGGTGCCAACATAATACCGAGAGGTACCCCTGAATGCAGATCCTGAAGAAATTCTGGAAAATCATCGATACCTGAACGGGCATCGTGACCCTTTTCTCGACAGGCATGAATACATTCACCGCAGCCAATACAAAGATCTGCTTTAACTGTAATTCCATCTGGCTCAACGATGTTACAAAGTTTCACAGGGCAAACTAAGATACAAGCTAAACAGTGTTGACATTTCGTTTTATCAACTCGAATTACTTCAGGCAATCCCATAACGCTCCACCCCTTATTAGAACTTTTTTCTATATAAATAAGATCGTATAATATTGCATTTTGTTCACGGTTCCCCTTGAACGCGAATATTTCTATTCAATAATTGCATTAGCTCCGCCCCAAATAAGTTGTGATTTTCTCAACTCATATAGTTGTTGATGCTGAGAGAGGTTATCGAAATACTCCGTAAATTTACTTCTAAGAATACTTTCCACATCTTTCCTCAAATTCCTCCCAAAATAGCAAAAATAATCGTCGAAAAAACAAAAGTGGACAGACCGTCCTCCTAAAAACTACCACGCCATGTGTCTATCTACATTGCCAATAAAATGATTGCCCATGTCGCTCCTGTCACTAAAGTTGCCATTGCTTATGTCCACTTATCAGTGGTGCCGCGCAGCGACATGAGGGTCTGATAAGTATAAAAAAGGGGGAGCATAATGCTCTCCCTTTCTACATCTTATATACAAAAACCAATTTACGTCTTTCTGCTCAAACTTAAATGGCCCTACGCTCACTGTTGATCTCGCTCAGACATCTCAAAATTCTGTTGACGAAGAGCTTCGACATACTTGTATATTGAAATATCTAATCCCTGACTCAATTTTATAACATCGGGATCAGTAGGTCTCTTCCCCTTAGAGAACTTATTCATCTGGCATCTACACACAGCTATCTCAATTAGCAGATTGTTTATATCCATTGTACCGCCTCCTACATCTTGTATTTCTTAGTACATGTAAAGTTTATCATTGAGTTATCATTGTGTACATAGCAAGTCGTTATGTACACAATCAATATTTATTATGTCTATTTCTTTATTGCATAGTTTTAATGACTACTTCCATATCCCATGAATATAACAGCGACAAGGCGATAAATGGTAAATAATATATTAATAATTCTTTATACTAAATGAAAGTCTTGCTAATCAAAAGTTGACATCCGAGGTATAAGAGATTAGTATTTTTTTAAAAAGAACCGAAAGAGGCAATATATTATGGAACAGAACATACCAACTAGACAACAAGCCTATGATCTTTTGTCCAAATACAATAAAAATGCCAGCCTAATCATACACGCACTGACTGTAGAAGCCGTTATGCTTCATTTTGCCGATATTCTAGGAGAACTCGAAAAGGAAAAGTGGGGAATCATCGGTCTGGTACATGATGTTGATTATGAAATGTACCCTGAGCATCATTGCATAAAGGCCAGGGAAATACTAATGCAACACAACTGGCCTGAGGACTATATCCATGCTGTGGAAAGTCATGGTTGGGGGATATGCTGCAATGTCAAACCTATTCATAGAATGGAGAAAGTTTTATTCACCATCGATGAATTGACTGGTTTGATTTCAGCTACAGCTATGCTACGACCAAGCAAGAGTATCCTTGACCTTGAACCAAAATCAGTAAAAAAGAAATGGAAGCAGAAAAGCTTTGCTGCAGGTGTAAACCGCGAAGTCATTGAGCAGGGTGCAAAAATGCTGGATATGGAACTTGACTATATTATTGGTGAAACAATCAAAGGGATGCAAAATGCAGCTGAAAGTATTGGATTAAAAGGAGAAATTAAATAGTTTTCCTAAATATATAAGTGATAACTCCCTTTAAGGCCAATGAATTTCAATGGCCTTTTCTTATTTTTAAAAATTCGAAGATCTTTAGGATAGTTGCAGGAGACCTTCTTCTCACCGTCGAATATCACACCTAATAAAGTTTGATGCGGCACAAGAGGAGTGATCAGAGATGCTTCATTCAACCGTCTGTGCCAGGAATCTACCTACACTTACCGTGTACCTAGTTCAGCCTAAATGTGCCTAATCATCGAATTCATTTTGGGATCAACACCGACAATCTCACAATTTTGCACTTTAAAGGAGTGAGTGACCAAAATGCGATTAACGGTAATAAATGTTTATGATTTAAGGTTTATTGCAAATATGGAGTCACCAGGGATTATCGAAGGTCATCTGGAGGAAAAAATATTTTATATAGAACATTTTATGAGTTATGCTGAAAGTCTTAAAAAATTCGTTACTCAAGATGTACTTGAAAGTTATTATGCTGATGTAATAGGTATAAGAGTTATGTACATTAGCATTAATGAAAAAATTAAACTTAGTAATAAAATATTAGGGGAAGAAATGATACCTTTTATTCATAAGTTAATATTGACAGGAGCGGCGGTCATAGAAAAAGAAAAAAGGTTTTCTGCATATAACCCTAAAAAATATGGCTATTATGGGAACTTCACAACAATGTAAGGTACAGTATCAATTCTTCCCTGGAAGTGAACTCGTTCAACTAAAGTTGAACATCGAGTCTTCGGTGGGGGACTCTACCCCCACCGAAGCAGAATAAGGTGTACCACTCCCACTTGTAGAAGTGGGAGTCTTACGATTTGGATAATTGATGATCTTAATCCAAATATGATCGATCTCAACGGTTATTCTCTATAAAATTGCTCAAGCGCCTCATCGACATCGACCCAACCCTTCCAAGCTAGGTGCCAGGGATCGCGCAAATAGTAATCGTCATTTTCATGAGCTGTAAAATCCGACAATTGAAAATCCTCAGCCCGAATCATCTGAGCCAGGCGTTGATAACAGGCTTGGCGTTCCGTACGAGGAAAACCGGTGTAGTCAGACCAGCGTCCATTCATGGGAATAATCACAAAGAGGGGCTTCGCTCCTTTCTCTTTCAAAACGTTCATCAAGAGTATTAAATCCTCATACTCTGGAGACGGAAAAAGTTTCGCGTTTTTATCCGAATTCTTCTGTTCCTGAAGCTTAGGCGCAATATTCTCAAGATAGAATTTATTATCCATACCGAATGGATTATTGTCCGATGACTTTTTTCCTTCCTCAATAGCCTCGGTTCGTAATTTAGCCCAATTCAACCGTAAGGACGCTGAAGTTTTCTTTTGAATTAATGTTTGCGTCTTTATAGTCGTTAATGCTGATAAGGTAGATTCTTTTTGTATTTTAGAACTTCCCGTATGCAGGGCCACCGTTTTCACTGGAAGTTTTTTTACATGAATTATAGTTTTGGCTGCATCTTGGTAAGTAAGAGCGGCATATTCCATCTGAGCCGAAAGAGTAAAGATGATCCTCGTCAGCATAGAACTCCAGCCTGGTTGAGCCTCGGCAGCTAACATTATTTTTAAACAAGGAAAATCCTTATACGCCGCGGGAAATTGTAGGAGGCGCTTTGCTATTTCCTGTTTGAGCTTTGAGGAAAGCGTTGAATCTGATAAGTATAAAAAATGACGCTTATTTAGCGTCAGAACGTCTAACAAATTGATATGATACCTCTTCCACTGTTACAGTAAATAATCTTCCCTAATTGGATAAAATACTTCAATAGCAATGGAATTTTCAATTACTTCAGCACTATGCTCAGTATCTCCTGGTATACACCAACTATCTCCAGCATGCATCTCAAAATTCTTTCCATCAATGTTTAGGATTATATTTCCCGAAATCAGATAGCCCGTCTGCTCATTTAGATGTTTATGCAGTGGGAGACTTTTCCCTTTTTCCAACTTGAATTCCGTCATTAAAGTATTGCTTCCAAAAACAAGAGTTTTGCGTTTAATACCCTCAAGTACATTTATGTAGTCGTCCTCAGATGATTTACAAACTTGTTTCATATGTTCACTCTTCCTTCACTCTTTCTGTCAAATAAATTAAGTCCATAACGTAGACTAGTCTGGGAGAAATGTGGGTTGTTCTGCTTACTATATTTATTTCTCTGTAAGAGTATCTTAAAACTTTTTAGGGTTAATTACAATATGCGTTTCTATAACTAGAGTTGTACTAAACCTAGACGTTTAACGATTCTATCTTGAAACTATACCGAGTGTGGAACGAGCAATGATTTAGCCCAGAAGAGACATGTTTTCTCTCCTGGGCTTTTCCTAAAATATTTACAACCACATTGATTGCTTGAACGAAGTGATTAAGACATTGTAGAATAAGGTAAATAGTAAACATCAGCTGAGCAGTAACGATCGACAAAATTTTGAGGAAGCTTCTTTATTAATAACACTGGTATCTCGGATTTGTTAATTAGGCTATGCGCTAAACTGCCGTGAATCAAACCTTTTAAGCTTGTTAGCCCCCGAGTACCCATGATTATTTGTTCAAATCCATAATTTCTCGCATAGCCAAGAATTGCATCAACTGTATCAGAAATATTATTATTGGAGTATATTAGCTTCTGTTTAACGTTGTGACCTCTCTTCGTAAATATTATTTTAGTTTTATTCATAAGTTCAGAATACTGCTTTCTTTGGCCTGTATCAGCTTCTTCCACTAATTGTTTCTCCCAGTTCAAATGATGACTAGTTGACCAGGTTTGCAGCAGGTTACAATCTCTCTCAATAGGCCCTTCAACATTCTCTTGGATATTCAAGACGGTTAAATCCATATTAGGTATACTATTGAATAGGTTGGCTGCGTAAACTGCCGCAGAAAACGAGTGCTTTGTCCCATCAAAGTAAAGTAGCACTTTTAATGGATCAGTCATTTAAAATACCACCTTTTAATCAGTTAACAAAATAATAGTCAAACTCAGGAAAAAATGCCAATTACTGTGGAAGAACCTTTAATTTGAGAGACTCGACTACTGTCATTGGCTGTTTCTCCAATAACCAAGCGATTCTCTAAGCCGAATCACGTACTTGGTGTTCGGATCCTTGAACATACTGTTTATCCACCCTTTTCCCCTGTTTAAAACGAACTATATAATGGATTATCATTATTACTCCGATAATTGCACCTCCATACAGAGTAATGGCGGCTGCAAGGTCTAGGAACGTGGTAACTCCTTCCGACAAATTAGCCATATGAGTATCAACTAAATATTTTGGAATGGCAAATGCTCTGCTTATAGCGGACATACCAATAACTACAGCCATTACCAATTTGATTTGCAATTCAGAAACCATTTTAGTTGCATTTGCTCCAACGTAAAGGCCCAACAGAGAACCTAGGTACAGCAGTAAAACTAAACGAATATCCACAAAACCATTCAAGGCATACTGAAACGCGCCAGAAGCACCAGAGAAAATTGCTAAGAATAATTCTGTGCCCGCGGCCACCATCGTTGGAATACCTAGTATATAAATCATGGCGGGAACTCCAATGAATCCTCCTACACCAACAGTACCCGCTAACCATCCAGTTAATATACCAATCAGAGCAACAAACCAAAGCGACACTCGAACATTAGCCACTTTAAAATAGATCATTGGTGGGATATTAAATTTAGTCAGTTTTTTAGCCAACCCCTCGCGTTGAACCGATCCATGTTTTTGAACTGGTTGAAAAATATCTCTTAGAATGAAGATCGCAAGATAAGACAAAAGAACTACAAATACTATACTTATATATAGATTAGAACCAGCTTTACCCATGCTATTAAATATATACTCATTTAAAAACACAGCTAAATTCACGCCTAGCAATAGAAATACGACCATGCAAACACCTAACTTGAGATCCACATTACCCATTTTTGAGTGTTTCCTAGCTCCAACCATGGCCTTACCGAATTTGTGGGCAAGGTTTGAACTTACCGCTACGATGCCTGGAACTCCTAATGCCATCATGCCCGGAGTCATTACAAAAGCGCCCCCGCTACCAATAAAACCACTTAGCACTCCACCCAAAAAGCCAAGTCCTGCCATTGAGAAAGCTGTCCTCGGACCAATATCAATAAATCTCATTACTTCTCCAACTAAATTAACGGTTTCTCCTGCCATTTTACTGTCCCCCTTCTAATGATCGCTTTCTAAGCCAATTAAACTTAACACATTTGATATCGCAGTCCCGTACAGGAAAGCGATGCCAATAACAGTGCCTAACAGACAGAAAGCCGGAATCATTCCTTTACTTATGTAGAATTGATTTAACTGATCGATATTAAAATAAATTGCAAGGTACGCAATAGCGGCCAATATCAGGAAAACTACAGTCTTCAAAATGCTGGGTTTGGAAGTTTTACTCATACTAATCTCTCCTTTGTAAGTATTTGAACAAGGTACTTAAAAAAGATATCTTCCCTCCTTTGCTTGTGATATAATTCTCTATATAGCAAGTAACATGCCAAATCTAAAACCCACTAGATTCAAGCTTTTTTTCAATACAAAGAATCAAAGTGTAGGAAATGCTACACCTTGTAGAAATATCAGACAACTTGTTATGTACAATTATCTTCTTCATGCTCTGTTTATATCAAATATTGAAGCATTTAGAAAATTGTATCTTTCTTTCAATAATATGTATTATATAATGCAATTTTTATATTCTGCCATGATAGGAGGGCCTTTTATGCAGAAAATTAAAAAAATATTTCTTTTATTTAAAGGTAATAGTCTGACTAACCAGATAGTGATTATCATTGCTGCAATCATGCTTGTACCTTTAGTAGCATTAATGTATGACATCTTTTTCGCTTCACGAACAGATAAAGTAATATTCTTAGACAAAGAGCAGAGGCTGGCGGCCTTGGTCAAAAGTACAAATAATGAATTTTCACGAACGCTGGAGACTAAATGGTCCGGGCCAGAAGATATCCCTTCAACCATGCTCACTAGCGAGTTTAACCGGGTCATAGAACCACAGGTTCCAGCGAATTCAGGCGTTCGCTTTGGTCTCTATGTTACCCGTACAGAACAGATTACGGTCCTAGGTTTCCTTCATAACTATCGTAACCTCTCCCAGGAAGAAGAGGCTCTGAGGGAGAAAGAGATATTTGCTACTACTAAATTAGGTCTGATTGCAACTGAGATGGGTGATGAACCACTCTTTCGGATTTCTGGTTCTTGGGATGATCAGGTCGTTGAGTACTTTTCTCCCATTGTACTTAATGGAAAAGTAGTAGCAGTTATGTGGGCAGGGGAACGACTTAACCCCTTTTTTTACCAAAATGATTACTTTCGAATATTGCTGCGATATTTCACCTTTGGCGTACTAGCCTTAGTTATGATTGGATCACTGATTATAATTAGGAATATTACCACCGGAGTCGACCGCTTGAAGCAGGGGTTACAAAGCATGGAAGAGAATATCCATCACTTATTGCCTGAAATGTCAGGTGAACTAGGTCAAGTTGCCCGAGCAGTTAACCGGATGGCGGTTGGTCTAATCGAAAAGGAACGGCTGGAAGATCAACTTAAGCAATCTGAACACCTTATTGCACTTGGCCGTTTAGCAACGGGTGTGGCTCATGAGTTGCGTAACCCCATCGGTATTATCAAAACCTTAGTCGAGTTGATGAAGGAAGAATACTCTCAAGTGAGCGGCATCGAAGAATTTACAAAGGCCATAGACGAACAGGTGGATCGTCAAAATATGGAAATCCAAGAACTCCTGGACTTTGGACGTCCTTCCAAAGTTTCTATTAAGGAGTGTTCTATCAATGATCTAATCAAGGGAGTCCTCTCTTTTTCGGCAGCAATGTTGCGAAAGCAGAGTGTAAAGGTTGAACTCCAGCTTGATAAGAAACTTTCTAGGATTTTGGGAGATACAGAAAAGTTAAAACAGGTATTTGTAAACATAATTGTTAATGCTGCCGAAGCTATGCCTTCCGGAGGTAAATTAGTAATAATTACGAAAGAAATTGACGACATGGTTATTATCATTTTCTCTGATTCAGGAGAGGGCATCCCGGCAGAGGAAACGTTAAAAGTATTTGATCCCTTTTATACGACCAAAAGTACAGGCACTGGTCTGGGGCTATCGATATCCTATCAAAATATTCAATTGCATGGTGGGACTATTAATGTAAAAAGCGAGCTGAACAAAGGATCAACCTTTATTATTAATCTTCCACTAATACCACAATTTTGCGACAGGAGTGATCTTCTTGACACCAAAAATTCTGGTAATTGATGATGAGGAAAGAATGTGCTGGGCCCTAGATCGGGCACTAAGTCACGAAGGTTATCAGGTGGTTACCGCCACGAGAGGTTTAAAAGGTATTGACTTGGCCAAGGAAACTGAACCCTCGATGGTAATATTGGATTTGAAAATGCCAGACATTGATGGTATTGAGGTGCTAAAAGAGTTAAAAATTTCGAACCCCAGTATTCCTGTAATTATGATTACCGCCCACGGGACCATTGATACTGCAATCGAAGCTATGAAAATTGGGGCCACAGATTATATTACTAAACCTTTTAAGCTAGAAGAATTAAAGGTACATGTTAAGCAAGCGTTACACCTATTGAATTTAGAAAACCAAGTTGATTTTTTACGTCAGGAATTAGGCAAAAATTATGGAAAAATTGTTGGCCAAAGTGAAGCTATGAAAGAGATTGCCCTCTTGATTCAACAGGTTGCGAAAACTGGTGCGACTGTTCTGATAACCGGAGAAAGTGGAACTGGTAAAGAAGTAGCTGCAGTAGAAATCCATCAAGCTAGCAACCGAGCTGATAAACCCTTTGTAGCGGTTAACTGTGCAGCCCTTCCGGAACAACTGTTAGAAAGTGAGCTATTTGGCCATGAAAAAGGTGCCTTTACAGGGGCAACCAGTAAAAAGAAGGGCCGTTTTGAAATCGCAGATAAGGGTACGCTTTTCCTGGATGAGAGCGGAGAAATGCCACTCAGTATGCAGGCAAAGTTACTGCGGGTACTACAGGAAAGATGTTTTGAAAGAGTTGGGGGCACTGAAACGATCCATGTAGATGTGCGGGTTATTGCCACCACTAATGTTGATCTTATTAAGGCCATCTCTAATGGCGCCTTCAGGGAGGACCTTTATTATCGGTTGAATGTCATGCATATCGTTATGCCGCCGCTAAGATCACGGAAGGAAGATATTCCCCTTCTGGTTAATCATTTCCTCGAAAAATTTGATCCTTCCCGTAGCAAAAAAATCTCTGCGGAGGCTATGAAAATTCTAACCCGCTACAACTGGCCCGGCAATATTAGAGAGCTTCAGAACGTGATCGAAAGAGCGCTTATAGTTTGTCAGGGCACTGAAATTCAGCCTGTACATTTCCCCAAGGAATTGCTGAATAGTCTAGAGGAAACTTCTAAGCCTATGATAAACCTTACAGAGGGCGGTTTCTCTTTGGAAGAGTTGGAGAAACATCTTATTCTCAAGGCCTTAGAAAAGCACAATAACAACCAGACAAAGGTCGCTAAATATCTGGGAATTTCTCGCCCGACTCTACTTTATCGCCTGAAAAAGTATGGCATATAGTTTACGAAAGGCATTATTGCAAGATTTAGAATTTGATTGATCATCTTTCTACATAAACATCCTAAAACACTAAAAGGGCCTTTGCGAGTAAAACCGCGAAGACCCTTTTGTCTAGTGCGCCACATATTTGTTAGACTACACAAACTTCTTCAGTGAATGGGACAATATTTGAGTCAATTCGTTATTAATTTTCTGTGGACACCGACTTGGTTCGTGTTTTTTGCCATGAGAATTGTGAGAAAATTACTTTAATAAACTCAAAGATCCGAGCAAGGGGGTTGTTAGCTTTGGAGAATATTGAAGTCATTACTGAGTTCCACCATCCAGTTCGTTTCTACTGGAAGGGCCATTGGGCGACTATAACAAAAGTACAAGAATATTGGCGAGACAAAGGCGATTGGTGGGCGTGTGAGGGGAAGAAAACGTTTCATCGAGTACAATGCCAAGACAAACTTTATGAGATCTATCATGACTCGCAATACAACAAGTGGTACATGTATAAGGATTATCAGTGAACTCGTTCAACTAAAGTTGAACATCGAGTCTTCGGTGGGGGACTCTACCTCCTTCGCCGCTAAGTATTCCTATGGGGAAAGGCGGCTCGGCGAAACCAATCCTCAGCGCGATAGTATTCGTTAAGGGCCGTGCGCTTCGGCGATACTCTCCACTGGAGACTATCGTCACTGGAGGCTTTCGTCACCGAAGCAGAATAAGGTGTATCACTCCCACTTGTAGAAGTGGGAGTCTTACGATTTGGATAAACCGGAAGTCCTTTACTTTAACAGGCCTGCTACCGGAACCAGAAGCATTTTCCGGAGTAGAGCATATAATAAAAAAAGCCTAAATATAGGTGACATATAATGCCACCACTACCCAAGTTCTAAATGCTGCCATGTGGTAGCCCATGCTGAAATTGGTACATATCATTTCGGAAAATATGGATGATCCGATGACAGCAAGCAAATATCTTGATATATCTAGCACTTGACAACTCAAAAAAAGATATCTAGGTAGATGCGATAGTCTACAAGGGTTAGAGGATGAATTGACTATGATGACGAAAAAACAGGATGATTTGAAAGGAATGGCTAAGAGATGGCTAATAATGACAAGCGCAAAATGAATAAGGTAATTGCAGCGGCAATGATTGGAAGTCTTTCGGGAGCAGTGTTGGGCTTATTACTGGCTCCAAAGAGCGGGCGGGAATTGCGCCAAGATATAAACGAAATGGCCTACAAATTAGGAGACAAAACCGAGGAAATTAGGGACAAGGCGCAGAGTTCTTGGCATAATATCGAGGATAAAACTGAAAAGACGGTTGAGAAGAGTAAGAGTTGGATTCAGAAAGGAAAGTTATTGGTAGGTAATTTGAAAACACTGGTCCATGAAATTCGGCATGGAGCTTTGACAAAGACCGGTTCCCTTAAGACACTGGAAGATCAGGATGGTGGTTATCCGACAAAAGAAATTTAGACCACTTACTAAAAAGGTGTCCTCATGCCCCAAACTTTGAATATCGGGTTCCAATAATTAAGCCGTTACTTTTTGTATTGCAACGGCTTAATTTTCTTATTAATTAATACATACTACTAAATGTAAGTAAGCTATGTTCTATAACCTGCTTTGCTACTTAACTGGAAACTATAGAAATACTTGTTTACTCCTAATGATTTAGGAATAAGGTCCTATCGAGCAATCTATAATTGAGAATCATGAAAAACTTGCGAAAAGAGTTCCCTCCGACTATGCTGCTCCGGAGGGATAAAGAGGAGAATTATTACATGAAAAAGAGTAAAAGAACTAAAAGTTCCTTCAACCCATTATACAATATTAAACTACGTTTATCTTAAATTTGGCCCTGGTAAGTAAAGGGTACCTAAACACCATTTCCGATTTCTTTCCGTTACAATATAATCTACTGATATATAGCTAGAGCGCATTCCTCCTTGTTTAAGTGGGAGGAATTTTGTTTTTTACCGGTCCCTTTTTCAACCGAATAAAAAAGTGAACTCGTTCAACTAAAGTTGAACATCGAGTCTTCGG
>LOEW01000240.1 GCA_001516045.1 Desulfosporosinus sp. BRH_c37 | reverse complement strand
AGTGGTTAAAATCCATAGTTGGAACCATTGACTCCGGCTCAATGATCGGTAAGGCCATTAACTATTCCTTGAACCAACAAGATTATCTCGAACGGTATCTTCTGGATGGCAGTATTTCCATCGATAATTCGGCCGCGGAACGATCCATACGCATTTTTGCTACAGGTCGTAAAAACTGGGAATTTTGCAATACCCCCAATGGGGCGAAAGCTAGTGCTATTATCTATTCGATCACCGAAAGTGCCAAAGCCAATGGATTGAAACCTTATGAATATATTGTTCATATATTAGAGACAATCCCCAAACACTATACGGGAACAAGTAAGGACTTTCTTCAAGATCTGTTGCCCTGGTCCGATAAACTCCCTGAAAACTGCAAATCTATGAAAAAGAATAGTTAACCCGACAGAGCCTACAGTACAATTGGAGGCTCTTTTCTTTTCACTGCACATTTAAAATGTATTGTCTCAAATTTTTTGGTTTATTGCTAGGTACGGTGGGTTTGACGCTTACGATCATATCAAAGCTTTACCTATTGCTATTGGGGAAGAGAATAACTTCAAAGTATAGCCATCACTGGGTTTAAAGTGATATCAAAAATGTTCCCTCAGTTAAGAAAAGGAGTATACCCTTGACTGAGGAAACATATTTTTTTACGTATCAGACCCCCATGCCGCTACGCGGCACCACTGATGAATGAAATAATTCTTTTTTCAGGGCAGAAAGTATAAGTTTTCGGGGTACCCCTTTACTTGTGGGCGAGCTATGCATGGTTGGGAAAAAGGCTATAAAAGGTTCGTTACTAATAAAAATTGGATTTTTGGGATGGAGCCAGAAGCGTGGCCGGACTTTCTTAAAGAGCACGGTTGGCGGGTAATCGAGGACATAGGTTACGATGAGATGGCCGTGAAATATGTTAAGCCAACAGGAAGGATACTTGCCTCGACACCGATCGAGCGTATAGTATATGCAGAAAAATCGTAAACAAGCCAATATTATACTACCTGTACGTTCATGAGCGCGCCATGAATTCCACGCTTTACAAATGGAAGGAGTCTCGAACTCGTATTCAGAGGTGAAACTCCACTGCTTAACTCGAACCGTGTTTGATTTAACTTGATACCATGCACCATCGATTGCGCCTTGCTAAGTTCAAGAAGCACATGCGGTTTGAAACAGCCGTCTTGATAAAGCCTAGTCAGCAGTCTATCTTTAAAAAGCCCGGTGTGGGAAATCTACACTCCAGATTCTTTAGGTTGAGGTCTCCGAATGTGTCCCTTTTACCCGGAGCTAGTGGTGAAATTCCTCCGGCCGACCTGGCTGTCTTACGAAACGTGTTCGTTATTATATGTATAGGTAACTAGTAGCACTACCATTGAAGAGAGCGTATCAGTGTATCAATCCATGGCTAGCCCTTCTTTTGTTTATCCTTGGAGTTTCATGGAACCTATTTTACCTCGTTTCCAACCTATATAAACCGTAAACTCTTTCAAGGGTAGCTTTGAGTTCAACTAAACTCTCACTTTCAGCAATTAAATATCCAGTTCTCTCACGAGTACTTGTTCGTTCACTTATAAAATCACCTTTTTTATTAAAAATTGATAGCTCCACCAATCCAGGTACCTTTTTAAAATCTTCTTCTGATGATATTTCTACAATTTCACCCTTTTTCGATGGAAATGCAACAACTCCAGTGTATTTATTCGATCCTTGACTAAATTCTATTTCCTTTTCTCCTATTTCTACTCTTATAAAAGTATGATAAATATTAATTTTATGTGTATTATTAATACATTTACCAATATAACCACCAGGAACCCTTATCCCTATTTCGCCGAAATAAATATCCGTTTTTTGGGTTACAAAAACTTCAAGATGACAAATTGAGTTCTCAATTTGGAGAGCTCTAATTACTTGTTGATTAAATAATTTTATTTTTTCGTTTATGATTCCCTTATCGGAAGAGGGAAAAACAATAGTTCCATCCATTTTTCCACTAATTACAGTATTTATTTGATTATTATGATATTTTCCAATAGAAGTTAAAAGAATTTTTCCTTCTACCACGACTGAATCACAGTGATATTCTTCTCCTTCAATAAAGCTTTCAGCTATCCATGTGGTGTTGCTGTCACTTCTCATTAGGGCGGCGTATTTTATAATATCCATTTGATTATGAATAATATATGTATTATTTGAACCTGCTCCGTTAATGGGCTTTAAAACAAGAGGAAATCCATAATTAGTAGCGAATTCTGAAAGATTATTTTCAGAATAAACTTTAGAGCATTCAGCACATAACAAGTCATTTTGTTTAATTTTATTCTTCATTAGAAATTTGTTTCGAAGAATTTCAGTTTGTATACGGCCAATACCTGTTTTTATATTAAAACGTTCTCTCAATATTCCTGCAATCTCAACTACATTTTCAAAAGTAGCTAAAATAGATTTAATTTGAATATTTTCTTCTTTTAAGATTAAATCCACTAATTCTATAACATTATTTTCAGAAAGAATATTATCGACTTCTTTAATAGAATCAAAACAATTTTCATAATTAATTTGACTAGAATGTATATTTGAATTTTTGTCAATAATTAAAATTTTATAAAATTCTGGGAATTCCTTAACTTCATCAAGTATATACTGTGAATCTAAAAAAATTAAAGTATTTCTTTTCTCCATTATTATAACCATTCCTTTCGTTGTGTTCACTAGGCAAAAAAGTTATTGAAAATTGTTGACTTTGGCTATCCTTTAGGTGGTTGTGTGCAAGTAAACGTACAGAGTACGGGAAGGTGAGAGCCTCACCCCTTAGCGCTGTGGCTCTCAAATAATAGTGTGAAAGTTGGCATGCAGTCCATTGGTAAGTACTGGATTCCTGTCCGCAAAATCCTAGACCTTTCTATCAGAATACCCTGGCACGTCCGAAGTGTGGCAAGAAGACTGACAAAGCGTAATGTAGTAGTTATCTGCATGCAGGTACTTCTATACTGAAATAGAATTGAATATTAGTCATTGTACAATAAATATTACTCCACTTCAAGGATGTCTTTCTATAATCTGTCATTTATTTTCCAAGTACCAGGTCCAAAACCTTCGCCTTTAGGCGAACAGCTTTAGCATGATTACTTTTTGAACAGCTGGGATATCATTCACTTAAGAGGTGAATGATATGGCCGATTATCAAAGAGGTAGTCACACGATATATGACATAAAGTACCATTTGGTATGGGTAACGAAGTACAGATACCAAGTTCTGAAGGATGAAGTGGGATTAAGACTACGGGAATTAATCCGGCAAAGTTGTCTAAGTCGAGGTATAACGATAATTAAAGGTAGTATTGGTAAAGAGCATATACATCTTCTGATCGAGTGTCCGCCACAACTTTCTCCGTCAAAGATTGCACAGTACCTCAAGGGGCGATCATCGAGGTTACTTCAAGAAGAATTTCCTCATCTCAAAAAACGATATTGGGGTCAACACCTTTGGGCAAGAGGGTATTTTTGTGCAACTGTGGGAACTGTCACAGATCAGATAATCAGAGATTATATCGAAAACCAGCAAACCGATGGTGATGAAGAAAACTTTAAAATAGACACATGAGTTTTAGTCAGAGGCTTTAGTTGGCATTTAGCCAACGGTTGCTTTCAGCAGGCTTTAGCCTTATTCGGACTTTCAGTCCGATATAAATCCTCCGGCTTTAGCCGGTGGTCGTTTAGTATCCTTGCCGATTCCACAGATCATGAGGAGCAAGCTCTATCTCTTCAGCTGTAAAACTAGAACATGATCTCTTGTTCATGGAAGCCCCACCGTTAACGAATCAGATTTAAGTTACAAGACTTTCCTAGTTAAAGATAATTATTAATAATATCGACAATATATTTCAAAATACTTACGACATTATTAATCCTTTATAGTAATGTTAGTTATCGGGGAAATGTTTATTAAAATAGGTGGTTCTCTTTTTTCAGTGGCGGGAGACCAAACAAAAGGGCCCACCGTGGTGCCGAAGGGGCCGAGGAAATTGTAGAGGTTCTTGCTCCCTATCTGGCTTCCATCCATGTGCACTACAGCAGGGCCAATTTATTACTGTAATTGGACCACTTCATGGAGAGATGGGATCGTTCACAATAGAGATTTTTCCAGAAGAAAGACCGTGGGGCTGTCCAAGGGATACCTTCAGGTGCTGATGTTACCTGGTTTGGGGGATAATTGATATTAGTATGGAGGTTTTTATATATGAATTTTGATTTTTATAAGTATAAAACATTAGAGAATGACTATATTGTTATCGATCCAAATAAGACTTCTTTGAATTTAACAAAAGATAATATCATTAGGTTATGCCATCGAAAATTTGGTATAGGGGCCGATGGGATATTGTATGGGCCGATTTTTTACGATAATGGAATTAATTTAAGAATATTAAACTCAGATGGAAGCGAAGCCGAAAAGAGTGGCAATGGTGTTAGCATTTTTTCAAAGTATTTAGTGGATACTCCCTATGTCAAGACTAAAAAATTGAAGATACAAACTTTGGGAGGAGAAGTCTCAGCTGAAATATTAGACGAACATGCGAATATAGTTAAAGTTGATATGGGTAAAGTTACTTTTAAAAGTGAATTAATACCTGTTAACGGTCCGGAACGTGAAGTAATTAAAGAAGATTTGCAAGTGAATGATAATGAATATGAAGTTAACTGTCTCTCTATTTGCAATCCCCACTGTGTAATTCCTCTTAATACGATATCTAAAGGATTAGTTGAAGAAATCGGTTCAAAATTAGAAAATCACTCCAACTTTCCAAATGGGATAAAAGCGCAATTACTAAAAATAATTAACAAAAATACTATACAGATTGAGATATGGGAGCGTGGAGTAGGTTGTACTTTAGCATCCGGTAGTGGTGGTTGCGCTGCAGCATATGTGGCATATAAATTGAATCTTGTTAATAATTGTGTACAAGTTCAAATGCCTGGCGGAACAATTCAAATTGACATTCAAGCAAGTGGGTACGTTCAAATGACTGGAACAGTACAGAGTGTATCGAAAGGTTTTTTTGGCAAAGATTTATTAACATAACACGAGAGTTAATTATATTTTATTGGGGCGTCACCTCATAGCCCTCATAGGTCATCAGTTCATGGAGGACTCAGCGAAAAAGTGGCATTTGTAATGTTAAGAGGTATTCTTCAGTCCGTTTTGCCGGCACCACGACTGTACACTCAGTCCGCTCTGGCGGCATTCTTCAATGCGATCTCGCCAACACTGTTCTCGGGCTAAATCTCTAGCCATAAAAAACCTCCTTGTATTCATTGTTTTAACAGAATACAAGAAGGAGATTTTTTCGAGATGCTATTTTGTCCACCGCTTAAAGTGGGATTGAATTTGATTTTTGAGTGCTATAGGAATAAGAGTCTGTTCGGGGCAATATGTTAAGAAATTCTAAAATTCGAGAATAAATTACAAATAGTTCCTTTACTTCTAACAAAATAATTATTAGCCAGAAAATGGTTGACTTATTTTGAGAGTTTATATATAGTGAACACACAAATTGAAAAGCCCACGAGATAGACTCTTTGGTCGGACGACTATCTCATGGGCGGGATGCAATGTGTATTTCTCATTGCCATTTTTATTATAACATTTTTGTTTTCAAAATATTACACTTAGAATAACAAATTTTATAATTTTTTTGATAAATAGTTTAAGTTTTAATTTCAGGAGGAACAAAATTAGATGTTGAAGAAATTGAATATGCTTGATACATATGCGGGTCTTTCCAGAAGTGTATATATTCTATTTGTAGCAAGAGCTGTTACAGCTTTTGGATCATTTGTCTTACCTTTTTTAAGTCTCTATCTAACTATCAAGTTAGGTTATAGTAAGGAAGTTGCTGGATTATATGTTACTTTAACCTCGATTTCATCTATACCTGGGTCATTGATTGGTGGTAAATTGTCGGATAGATATAGTAAGAAAAAAGTATTAATGTTGTCGCAAGCATTATCTGGTTTTAGCGTACTGGCAGTTGTTTTTACAGAAGTAGCCATTTTGAAAATATTCCTTATAGTTTTATCATCTGTTTTTGTGGCAGCTTCCTATCCCGCTATAGATGTTCTTGTTGCCGAGTTTACTTCAAACGAGCAGCGTAAATCGGCTTATTCACTCATGTATCTCGGGCTCAATTTGGGATTCTCAGTCGGACCGTCGGTTGCTGGATTTTTATTCTATAAACATACAAACTTTATTTTTGGTATAGAAGCTTTCACTATGCTCTTATCTATTATTTTAATCTCATATATGGTGGAGGAACCATCAAAGCCGCGACACCACTGCGATGTACATGAATTAGTCAATAAGAATGATGAGAATGGAAGTACTTTGAAAATCCTTTATAAAACGCCGATAGTATTTGCTTTTGCGTTTATCTCAACTTTTTACACATTTAGTTATTCACAATTCAGCTTTTCACTTCCCTTGCATTTGGATTATTTATTTTCTGATAGAGGCTCATATTATTTCGGCCTATTGATGACTGTGAATGGTTTGAGCGTACTAATATTCACTCCTAGTATAACTAAGTTTACTAATAAGTTTTCACCGATTTTGAATATGGTTATGGCCGGGGTGTTATATGGTATAGGCTTTGGAATGTATTATATAACAGTAAACTTTGAATTATGCATGATTGCCACGGTTATATGGACAATAGGCGAAATTTTATACAGTACCAACTTTACTGTATATGTCGTGAGTAAAAGTCCTCCTGACTTCAGAGGAAGGTTTATTTCAGTAGCCATTATAGTATCCCGTTTGGGATTCTTCGTAGGCCCAGTAATAATGGGAGGTTTTATGCACAGTTTTGGTACAAGGCAGATTTGGCCTGCAATATTTATAGTTATGATTGTTTCTACATTGGCTATGTCATTTCTATATAAATTAGAAGATAAGAGCAGAAACTCCATGGTAGAAGATCAAGCAGGAATATTTTATGACTGTTGAATATTTATCTAGATAAATGAGTGATGGGCATTGTAGCGGCATATATTTACTATCTGCTTGACATGCTATGTCATTGAAAAAAGGAGGGACAGGGATTTATAAATAAATGACTGGAAAATATAAAGATATGCAAGAATTTTGACTTACTTAAGTATTGGGGAGATTGGTTTGATTTTTCAATTTAAAGAATTGTACATACCTCTATTTTGGATGAAGTTAAAATATCAATGAGTATGGGAAAGCTTCGTTTAACCCTGAGGATATTCCTGCTTTGTTTGAAGGGGATTCGGTAAAATGAAGACTTTTTATTTGGGATGTAGTACAGCACAAATAACAGCTCTCTCCATAGGTAATTCTCATGCAGTACTTTATAGAAGATAATTTAAAGAAGTGCCTGTCACAATACTAGGCCCTTTGATTGAAAATTACTAGCAATTTTCATAGAAGATAAATGTGGAATTTGTCCAGATCATTAACAAAAGTAAACTAATGATACTCGTTTGGGAGCGGAGAAACTAGTTCCTGTGCACCAGATGCGTGTGCTTCATTAACTTCAGTGCATATTCTAGAACTTTCATGCAATTATGCAATAGTATCTTCCAAAGGCGGAGAATTTGATGTTGAGCGGATATGGATAAAGATAAGGTAATAGTGCTGAATTTTTAATGGTTTTGATTCTATCTATATAAGTTCCGAAAGATAATCTACAACTTCTTTATTCAAAACATTACTGTTACTATGGTTGCAGGTACAAAGAACAGATGAAGAAAATTATTCGGAACTTATATATTTGTCTTAATTTATAAATTGCATTATTTAAGGAGGTTACATGAGGATATCAGATGATGTACTTAACTTAAAGGATACTTTAATGATGGATAAGAACTATTTTAATGCAAATCCGGAATTGGGTTTTTTAGAATATAAAACATCAAACTATATTTCAAAAAGGCTAAGTGAACTTGGATTTGAGGTGAGGGAAAATATTGCACAGACAGGTGTGATGGGCTTAATAAGAGGAGATGCGAATAAGCCTTGTATTATGTTTAGGGCAGATATGGATGCAATTTTAACAGATCCAGATGATCCAAATAGTATTAAACATGCTTGTGGACATGATGCACATATGGCTATTTTATTGGGTTTAGCCAACCTTTTAACTCAAAAGAAAAATTCTATTAAAGGTACGGTAAAGTTGGTTTTCCAGCCTGGGGAAGAAGGGCTTGGTGGAGCAGCATCGATGATTGATCAAGGTGTACTTGAACATCCAACTGTCGATAAAGCTTTTGCTCTTCATGTTTGGAGCGAAGTTGAAGAAGGAAAAATCGGGATATGTGGTGGACCTGTAATGGCATCTGGAGATGAGTTTCTTATTGAAATTCTTGGCAAAGCCGGTCATGCAGCATTACCTGAAAAATCTATTGACGCTATTTTTATCGCTTCCCAAGTAGTTGTTGCTTTGCAATCAATTGTTAGCAGAAATGTTAGTCCTATTGAAACTGTGGTAGTGTCTATATGCAGTATTAGCGGCGGTTGCAATTTTAATACTATTTGTGAAAAAGTTACCATTAAAGGGACTTGCAGAACCTATGATAATGAGGTAAGGAGGTTTGTTTCCGAAAGGATTAAGCATATTGCCGTATCAATAGCTAGAAGCTTTGGTGGAGATGCAGTAGTTGAATATATATTTAAGCATCCTCCGGTTATTAATTCACAGGAGGAAGCTATTCAAATTACAAAGTTATCTGAACAAATAGTTGGCAGTGAAAATGTAATTAAGTCTTATAGGACAATGTGTACAGAAGATTTTTCTCATTTTCAACAAAAAATACCAGGAACGTTAACCTTCATCGGATGTCAAAGTGATAAGTATTATCCCCAGCATAATCCTAATTTTTATGTAAATGAAAAGGCCATGCTTATTGGACTTGAGCTTTTCTGTAGTATTGCAAAGAAATATTTGATTTAAATCATAGTTTGATTAGTTTAGAAGGAAGGGGAAAAATATTGTGATAAGAGAACTTATGACTGCAAAGGAAAGATTTTATACTGAAAAGCTAGAATGTAAATATAGAGGATTTATGGAGAATGTTGATAATGAATCATCGAATGATTTCTTGGAGTATTTTAAAAGTTTTAAGAATGATTTAAATATGGGGCGAATCAGAGCTGCAGAAAAAATAGGAGAAGAATGGAAGGTTAATTTTTGGGTCAAGCAGTTTATACTTTTGGGTTTAAAATATGGAAATGTAAAAGAATTTGGCTTAAACGCCGAGGGGAGGTTTTTTGACAAAGAAACTTTAGGACAGAAAAAGCTAAGACGCTCCGATAAAGTGAGAGTTACTTCAAATAATGTAACTATTAGAGATGGATGCTATGTAGCACAAGGAGTAATATGTATGTCCCCAAGTTTTATCAATATTGGTGCCTATATAGATGAAGATACATTAATTGATTCAAATTCTTTAGTAGGTTCCTGTTCTCAAATTGGTAAGAAAGTACACATAAGTGCCGGAGCACAAATAGGGGGGGTGCTCGAGCCTATAGGTGAATTTCCAGTTATAATTGAAGATAATGTATTTGTTGGGGGGAATTGTGGAATATATGACGGTGCAATAGTTAAAAAAGGTGCGATTATAGGCGCCGGAACGATTATTACTGGTGGTGTGTCAGTCTACGATGCTGTTAAGGGTAAGATTTATTCACGGACACAATCCAAGCCTTTAGTTATTCCTGAAGGGGCAATGGTCGTACCCGGGGCACGAATTATTAAAGGAGAACTATTTAATGGTTTAAAATTGTCAGTGCAATGTCCTATTATTATAAAATATGTTGAAGACAATTATAAAAGCATTAAGCTTGAAGATGTTTTAAGGGACTTAATTCCGCAAGAGTTGAAATAAATTTTGAGGAGGTCATGTTAATGAATGTCGAAGGTATTATAAATCAAGCTAAAGCAAGAGAGGTGCAAATTTGTAAAAAATGTATTTTGCCAACAACTTTTAGGGATATAGAATTTAATGAAGAAGGCGTATGCAGTTATTGTACAACCAATAAATCTGTTGGAAAGGAAAGGGATATTACAAACGAATATAAAACAAAATGTGCAATGGAAATTGACGAAATAATTGAGTCCGTCAGAGGTAAAGGTCTGTATGATTGTGCAGTTGGCTTTAGCGGTGGAAAGGATAGTTCCTATCTACTCTGGCTTTTAAAGGAAAAGTATAAGTTGAATATTTTGGCTATCACATTTGATCATGGCTTCATGCCTAAAGTCACAACGGAGAATATTAATAAAGTACCGACAAAATTAGGTATTGACGTTGTGAACTTTAAATTAAATACAGGCTTTATGGAAAGATTCTTTAAATATAAATTCGAAAATTATCAGACAAAAGCAGTATTTGATTCCATGTGTGCGGATTGCTCCAATATACTAGAAGGTTCAGTTATGAAGATTGCAACATTTTTTAATATTCCTTTGGTTTTTATAGGCTTATCTCCTGAACAGGTTAACAGGTATTTCTATGAAGTACCATATGACCATATAAATGCTAATTGGATGAAAGAAGAATATTTTGATGAAGCCTACTTTGAAAGAAGGGATAAGTCATATATATGGAGTGCGAAAACAGATGCTGAAAAGAATCTTAAAGTTATTCTTCCTTTCCATGTATGGGACTATAACGAAGAAGTAGTTGTAAATAAGCTTAAAGAATTAGACCTGATTTCTGCAGAAAAATCTAATCCTCTGAAAACCAGGTGTAAGATATTAGACGCCATGTGCTATATTGATAAAGCCAGATTAGGTTATGACGGCTTTATTGCACCTTTTTCGGATTTAATCAGGTTTGGAAATGCTCCTAGGGAAAAGTATTATAATTTATTTTTTGGGAAAGATTTTGAATTGAATATGGACCATGTTAATGAAGTTATAAAAACACTGAAGCTAGATGTGGAAATAATTATTAATAAGTGATAAAATTAGCGAAGAAATTTGTTATTTTAAAAGCGTATAATAAAGTATAACTTTATTATACGCTTTTAATTTATAGAAGAAAATTTTCTTTATTACAAAAATAAAAAATGGGAGGTTCAAAATGGGTGACATTTTTATCAGTGATGAAAGAATATTTGAGTTAGTTGAAAAATACGGCACTCCTTTATATGTATATGATGAAGATACATTAAGGATTCGCTGCAAAGAGATGAGGAATCTATTGCCCAATAAGAATTTGAGGGTAAATTATTCAGCAAAGGCAAACAGTAACTTGGAATTGTTAAAAATTGTTATGAGTGAGGATATAGATGTAGATGCAATGTCACCGGGAGAAATTTATATACAGCAAAAGGCAGGGTTTACTAATGAAAGGATATTCTATATCGGAAATAATGTTTGGGCAGATGAAATTATGTATGCAGTAGAAAGAGGCATACTTGTCAGTGTTGATTCCCTATCCCAATTAGAGCTTTTTGGTAAAATAAACCGAGGAGGACAAGTGGCTGTAAGATTCAATCCGGGTGTAGGGGCCGGTCATCATGAAAAAGTTGTAACTGCCGGGAAGAAGACTAAGTTTGGGGTACAGAAAAATTTTGTTGGACAAGTAAAAGAATTAATTAAAGAATATGATTTGAAGTTGATAGGAATTAACCAGCACATAGGTTCATTGTTCCTTGATGAAGATCAGTATATAGTTGGTGTGAGAATGCTGTTGGAAATTGCTAAAGAGTTTAAAGGGCTCAAATTTATTGATATGGGTGGCGGTTTTGGAGTTCCTTACAAAAAGGATGAAAATAGGCTTGATTTGGCTAAATTATCTGAAAAGCTTGATGCTGAGTTTGCAAATTTTCTTAAGGATTATGATAACGAGGGAGTTATGTTTAAGATAGAACCGGGTAGGTATATTGTTGCTGAGAGCGGAATACTCTTGGGGGAAGTCTGCTCTGTTAAATATAATTATGGAGTTAAGTATATCGGAACTGATCTGGGTTTCAACGTACTTGCAAGACCTATATTGTATGATTCATATCATGAAGTTCAAGTTGTTAAACGAAGCGGAAATTATGGTGAAAATGAGGAAGTAACGATTGTTGGTAATATATGTGAAAGTGGTGATATAATAGCAAAAGATAGGATTCTTCCAGAGATTATTGAGAGAGATGTTTTAGCTGTAATGAACTCAGGAGCTTATGGCTTTGCTATGTGTTCAAATTATAACTGTAGGTTAAGGCCTGCAGAAGTTTTAATTTGTCATAATGGTGAAGATAAGTTAATACGGAAAAGGGATACATTTGAAGACATTGAGAGAAATTTTATATGTTAAAGGTTTTTGGAAAATATGTTTGTAGAATAAGGTGCTGCCCTTTTTACTCCCATTAAGGGATAACAAAATGCAAAAAGATATTAAATCACTTAATAAATGGAAATTCTTTTCTCTCCGGCGTATTAGGCGTATAAATGGTAAGTAAGCATCAACAGTTCGATTCTGATTGAGGGCTCTAGTTTTAACACCTCTGAGGTTTGTACTTGGTGACTCGGCTTGCACGCCATCGGATCGTTGTACTGCCCTCTGTCAAGTAGACAGTAGATAATTGGGGTCAAGCGATCGCTTCATGGTACTCAATTGATTACCTAATTTCTTTTGGAAACGATCGAAGCTATAGAACTTCCCGCTTAAAAGGGCTAATTATACTGATATTAACCATTTGCAGCGGGCACTAAAACTTGAAGCCCTTGGTACAGGCTGGTCGGCTTTCCAATGCGGGAAATCTGCACACCGGGATCTGTGGAGGTGGGGTCACCGAAGATAACCCTTCTACCCGTAGCAAGGTCGGTGACGGCTTTGTCTATTGGCGAAAATAGCAAACGGCACATCTTAAAATGCGTGCAGGGTTCTAAACCCTGCACCACTCACCTCCCCGTGCTCTGTAGTGTATCTGCTTATCCATATCCACCAGGGAACACTTTCATAAGTTTTTGTGCCTTGAGCACAGCGAAAGGAATGAAACTTAAAATGAACGAAAATTTTATTCAGCAGCTTTTCGCTGAACGAGTTGGGGGTAATAAATTTGGTAATGATGCATTTTTATATAAATTTGAAAAAGTTACTAGGGCTAAGAACGCTGCGACAATAAGAAACCCTAGTGTAGAATTAATTGATTTAGGTATCGGCGAACCAGATTGGATGGCGGAACCTGAAATTATAAATGTTTTAAACGATGAAGCGAAAAAGAGAGAAAATAGAGGCTATACTGGTAATGGTATTCAAGATTTCAAAGATGCAGCTGTTAAGTATATGGAGAAAGTATACAATGTCTACGGTTTAGATCATATTAACGAAGTTAACCATGGTGTTGGTTCAAAATCAATATTAGCTCTTTTACCATTAGCATTTATCAATCCAGGGGACATAACTATTATGACCGTTCCCGGCTATCCTGTTATGGGTACAATGACAAAAGCATTAAATGGCGAAGTTGTTAATTTACCATTGTATGAAGAAAACAACTTTTTACCGGATTTGGATTCCCTAACATCGGAACAACGGCGCAGAGCAAAGTTGCTATATATTAACTATCCTAATAACCCGACTGGAGCGACGGTATCCAAAGAGTTTTTTCAGAAAGTCGTGCAATTCGCTCAAGAAAATTCAATAATTGTTGTTTCTGATGCTGCGTATGCAGCCCTTACTTTTGATAGCGAAAAACCCCTGAGTTTTTTAACTGTAGACGGGGCAAAAGATGTAGGGATTGAGGTTCACTCGTTATCAAAGTCCTATAATATGACTGGATGGCGACTAGCATTTATTTGTGGTAACGAACTAGTTGTAAAAGGTTTTGCCTCCGTAAAAGATAATAACGATTCTGGACAATTTGCCGCGATACAAAAAGCTGGTATTTATTGTTTACAACACCCAGAAATAACTGAAAGAACTGCTTTGAAATATTCTCGTCGACACAACTTGTTAGTAGAGGCACTTAATAATCTGGGTTTTTCCGTAAAGAAACCGAGAGCATCTTTTTATCTTTATGTTCGTATTCCAAAGGCAACTAAAGCCGGGCGTATATTTGAATCGGCCGAAGATTTTTCCCAATATCTAATTACAGAAAAATTGATTTCCGTTGTTCCATGGGATGATGCCGGATCATATGTTAGATTATCTGTAACTTTTGAAGCTAAAGACGAAGACGATGAGCGTCGTATTGTAAAGGAAGTAAAATGCCGCTTTGCGGAAGCCAATTTTATTTTTTAACTTTTGGTAAAGCCAAATTGTCAAGGTCTTACAGTTTCTAGATAGCAGTAGCGTTAAATGGTTCGTTGAAGACGACATCATGTCCATTTTTGTGATATAAAAACAGCTTTATCAATGGGAAGATTATTTTCGCCTGTCTCATAATTACATATCATGCGGTCACTTACACCAATTGAATTTATTCGGAATAAAAACTATTTGTTTCCAGAACTTGAACATGAATTAGAAAGCATTAATGGGAATTATGAAGATTTAGTTAAGAGAAGATAAATGCTAGCGGATATGACATTACAAATAGGTAGCCCACCTCATTCCCAGATAAAGGGGAAGGGTGTCCCGTTGCTTGTTTAAGGTGCACTGCGACAGTTAAGGGATGTTTCGGGTGGGGTGAGTCTCTAGAATTAGAGTTGAGGAGAAAACTTTAGTCAGACTGCCCGACGTTCTCACGCTATTATTTAGCGTCGTTTTTTATTGCCCACGGCTTCAATGGAGGAATTTTACAACTAATGAAGAACCATAGATAGTAGGAGCTTATTTTACTATAACAGTCTTCGAAAGGAGAACTTTATTATGGCGACTTATAAAGAGATCCAAGATTTTGTAAAGCTTAATAACGGGTTTACTCCAAAATCATGCTGGATTGCCCATATGAAAGAATTATGTGGTCTAAACCCAAAGATGTCTGCAAGGAGGTATTCACCAACTAGCAGGACAAATCCTTGTCCTTTAGAAAAACAAGATGCTCTTAGAAATGCCTTTAGGCACTTTGAACTAATATAAATTCCGCCGCGCACTTGAAAGCAAGTACGGTAGGGGCATCCCAAACCGTCATTATACATAACGGGAAATTGCTCCATGGTCGCTGGCAGGGTATTTACTTTTGTGAATTTGACGGTCTTCGTGAGCCTACTTGTTACTTGAAGACTATTAAGTAAAACGGTGGATGAAAACCTTTAGTCATCGTTCCGATGTCTGACGTTGAATGCACGTCTTTTTTTATTGCCTAAGTAATTCTGTGGAGGAATTTAGCAACTCTTGAAGAATCATAGTGTGGGTGGCGAATTATGGAAAGTATTCGAGCGGTCATAAGTAATAGAGAATAAAACTGGTATCGTCATAAAATAAAAAGGTGACTCGGTGAGGTGGTATACTTGAAAATCTTTATTGGTGTTACGGATAATAAATGGTTCAAATATCTTAAAAGTATTAAGCCCGATGAAGTGAATTTCTGGCAACCAAACAGCGGACGGAATTTTAAAGCTATCAAACAAGGTGAGCTATTTTTGTTTAAGCTTCATTCGCCGAATAATTTCATTGTGGGTGGTGGAATCTTTGTAAGACAAGCATTCTTGCCAGTATCATTAACTTGGGACGCATTTGGAATAAAAAATGGAACGTTCGATAAAGATGATTTTGTTAACGCAATTTATAAATACCGCCGCACAGACAGACGCTTAGAACCGGATCCTTCTATAGGCTCTTTAATCCTTGCAACACCATTCTTTTTTGAAGAACCACACTGGATACCTGTACCTCAGAGCTGGTCTCCCAATATTGTACAAGGGAAAACATATGATACGGACACGACTGAAGGAAGACAATTATTTGATGTAGTCCAGAATAGATTGTCATTGAGCTTGAGTTCATTTGAAGAATGTAAACGATATGGAGAACCTCAGATAATTACTCCAAGATTAGGACAGGGTGGGTTTAGGGTGATTGTGACTGAGGCATATAATCGCCGATGTGCAATGACGGGGGAAAAAACCTTACCTGTGTTGGATGCTTCACATATTAAGCCTTACTCTAAAGATGGCCCCAATACCGCGAGTAATGGAATCTTGCTGAGACAGGATATCCATACGCTCTTTGACAGAGGTTACATAACGATAAATGAAGACAATATTATTGAGGTCAGCAGAAGGATCAAAGAAGATTATGGTAATGGAAAAGAGTACTACGCTTTTCATGGTAAACCATTGACGGTTATGCCGGATAGGGTTGAAGAGAGACCATCCCGGGAGTTTTTGTTGTGGCACAATAAAAATGTATTTGCTGGGTAATGAGGATATTTTGTTCCTGTTATGATTAGAAAATGAACAAAAATAGTTTAGGAAAATTATGATTTCTGAGGTGGACAAATTGCTAATCGACCACTTTTTCAATAACTGCTCAAAGGAATATATCGAATCAATTGATCAAGGGCTGTTTTCTGAGGTCAACAATGCAATCCAAAATCTGCCTAAGAGGAATCTCCAAGCAGAAATTAACGGGGACCTATTTTGGTCTTTAACCCAAAACAAATGGGCCTATGATTCTATGCCTCAGGGCTTGCTTAAAGATAAATCGAACGAGAGAATTGACATGGTTAGGCCTCAAACTGGCAACATGAGGTATTTATGCTCAACATCAACCACTCTGGACGCTGCTTGGCATTCGGATTTTGCAAGATCTTATCCGTCAGGTCTTGTACAATTAGAGGTTCAATTTGGCAAGGTAGAGTCAATGTTTAAAGATTTCTGTGGCTTTAGAATTGCATATTTTGAGCGGAGGCTGGCTCTTGGCATTGAGATTGTTATGTCTGAGCCGAGCAAATATTTTTCTCATCGAAAAGCTGCTGTTTCGGGAATGGCTTATTTCGATAGGACTTTACCGGCAATTGGACTAGATTGTCCGATCTGTTTGATTGGCTTAAAGGAATACTAATCACCAATTCTATACGGTTAACGCAGAGCTCTTCCGGCATCGTAGCGGGAGGGTTTATTTGTTAGATGTAGTTCTAATTTAACTCGTGATTACATCGCATTTTTTAGCTAGCTTTTCGGAAGAAGAACCGATTAACTGTCTCCTTTAGTTTGTCTAAAATAGTTTTCTTTGGATTGAAAGCTTGTTTAAAGGTTTCGATTTGTTGATCGGGTGTCAAATATTTTACTCTCAGGTCCTTTTTTATATAGGATTTAATAGTATTGAGAACTTGACCAGTCAGTCTATTGGGATCACCATTTGCCAATCCTGCTCTTTCAAAAAGAAAAGCCTTAGCCTCAGGCAAAATATCCAGTTGTTCGATCTCATTAAGGGTTTTTTGAGTAGTATTCATATTTATAAACTCTGTAGGGATAGAGGGGTTGTATTTGTAATTCTTTCTCAATTCTCTCTCGGAAAAAGGTGTTTGATCCGCAACATGTGTTATGCTGACTCCCGATTCTTCTAGCAATTCTAAAACTAGTTCCTTATTGTGCTTCTTATTATCACCGGGTGCAAAAAGCCTTCTCATTATTTTAAACAGTATTTCATTTGGAGTAGATGAATCTTCTATGATGCAGGGGGCTACATTCCGATCAGTATGATTCTTCAGGTAGTAATATCTATCATAGCCTCCAACTAAAAGATATCCGTTATCGTCTTTATTCTTCTCTACAACTAGAAGAAGATCAAAATATTGCAACTTTGAACTCATTTTTCTCATGTGTTTATTATAAGCTTCAGAAATATTGGCATTAAATAATGTACGTATATCATCCAAGGGAATTAATTGAAGCTCACACGACATATAAACCCCTCCCTATGGGATTATATTCATGTCAAAATTTGTCCTATTCATTGCAAATTTTAGAACAACAAATATGGCTTGAGTAATTCGGCTGGTTAAAGTTCAGAAAGCTTTATCCAGCTTTTTTGTCTATCAAAGTAAATAATACCATAAGTTGACATTGTTCGTGTTTACGAATAAAATATCAGTAATTAACAAGTTTTATGGAGGAATATTCCGTGGATTATCTATCTGTGAAGGAAATGTCGGAAAAATGGGGGATTACCACACGTCGTATCCAAGTTCTCTGCAAGCAAAACAGAATTGATGGAGCAAAACGGATCGGAAACATATGGGTCATCCCGAAAGCAATAAATAAGCCGACAGATGCAAGAATTAAAAAGTCTACTGTCAAAGATCTGTAGAAGAAAGTGTGATCATTTATGGCTTTGATCTATTGCCCTGAATGTAAAAAACAAATATCGGATAAGGCTGATAATTGTCCTCACTGTGGATTACCCAAAAAATATTATGCGCCAATAATTGAAACAGAGAAGATAATTTCTGCAAAGAACGATAAGGAAAAACCTACCCCTAATTATAAAATCATACGTAATATGCTGATAGCTTTTGATCGAGATTATTCAGATATTTTCAATACACAAAACTATATCCCATCATCAAGCGCAAAGGCCTTTAATGATAGGTACAGTTTCTACGTTAATGTGTTAAAGAACCCCCTGGCTAAGCAGTTCATCACAAATAATTCTTCTCGGATCGGATTTAACCTTGTGCAATGTAATCGTTTTATAATGGCTATGACTGATATCTATGAAAAAATAGATAGATTTAACGAAACTTTTATCACTAATAAGCTCATCGAGTATAAGGGATACTTTGACAATATATTAAAGTCGGTTGATCCTAATGTAAAATTGGATGAAGAGCAGCGTAGAGCCGTAATCATCGACGACGATTATTGTCTACTCATTGCTGGAGCTGGTGCAGGGAAAACAACCACGATGGCAGCAAAGGTTAAATATCTTGTAGAGAAGCAAAAAGTACTTCCTCAAGATATTATTGTTATTTCGTATACAAACAAGGCTATAGCTGAACTTAAGGAACGGATTAATGATAAACTTAAAATACCTGTAAAAATTTCTACCTTTCATTCTTTTGGATATGAAATATTACGCAAAGCGAATGATGTACCACTCATGGTGAATTACAAATCATACAGCATTATTTTTGAAATTATGGAAAAAACAATCTTTGAAAATAAGCGATTGCTTTCAAACCTTGTAAAATTTTTAGGCTATTATTTCGATATGCCGGATGATATCTTCAATTTCAATTCGTTGAATGATTATTGTACTTACAAAGCTAGCCTTGACTATGAATCGATCAAAAGCAGGCTTGGAGAGTATATCAAAACCGTCACAAATACCAGATCAAGAAAGACAAGAACTATTACTGGTGAATTCTTGAGATCCATGCAAGAGGTCCAGATTGCTAATTTTTTATATCTGAATAGCATTGATTATGAATATGAAAAACCCTACAAATCTCCTATGCCGGATTCTGATAAGATGTATACCCCGGATTTTCATATTGCTCAGGGTGAGAACGAATGCTATTTAGAACATTTTGGTATCACTGAAAACTTCCAAAGTGAAATTTATACCAAAGCTCAGCTGGATCAATATAAGCGGCGAATTGTGGACAAACGAAAGCTACATATTAAAAATGGGACAATGTTAATTCAAACTTGGAGTAAGTACAATGATAACCGCCTACTCATTGAACACTTAGAGGAGGAATTGATTAACTATGGCTTTCAATTAAAACCACGTGACGACGAAGAAGTCTATAGAAAGCTAACAGATACTGGAAAGGATAAATATGTATATAAGCTCATCATGTTTATGATCGAGTTTATTGAAAAATATAAGACCTGTGGTTTTGACGAGGCTGGTTTTCACGTCCTCAAGAATAAAACGGATAATGTTAGAAGCCGTCTGTTTTTGGATATTGCTGAAGAAGTCTATTTATATTATCAAAATCGGCTAAGAGACAATAATCAAATTGACTTCTCAGATATGATTAATGATGCGGAAAAAATACTTCGAGAAATGAGTCAATCTAGTTCCAAACCTTCATACAAATACATCATCATTGACGAGTTTCAAGATATAGCACGGCAAAGATTTAACCTAACGAAATCCCTCGTTGATGTTACTGCGGCTAAGGTTGTTGCGGTAGGCGACGACTGGCAGTCAATTTACGCATTCGCTGGCTCTGATATTACGTTATTTCAGAAATTTTTAGAGCTAATGGGAGACGGTAAGGAAATGCAGATCACGCATACTTATCGTAATTCACAAGAATTAATTGATATTGCGGGTGGCTTTGTCCAAAAAAATCCCTCACAAATAAAGAAACGTTTGATTTCGCCAAAAAGTTTAGAAAATCCTGTTATTGTTGAGTGCTTTGATGACACATATAACTACCGACTGAATTGGATATTAAAAATCGAGGAAGTTGTCGGTAAAATTGTGGATGAATATGGAAGCAATGCGTCAATATTAATGTTAGGTAGATATAATTTTGATATGAACTATATCGTACGTTCTGGAAAGTTCGCTGAAGTTAAAAGTGATAGGTTAAAGTGTCTAAAATATCCTAAGGCGAGGATTACTTTTTTAACTGCCCATAGCTCAAAAGGATTAGGATTTGATAATGTAGTGCTAGTAAATATGGCAGAGGCAAAATTCGGTTTCCCTTGTCAAATAGAAGATGACCCAATCATGAAGCTGGTTACATACAACGATACAACGGTGACATATTCAGAAGAAAGACGTCTGTTTTACGTGGCCATGACACGCACGAAAAATCGAGTGTATATGATAGCTCCACAAAAAAGACCGTCACGATTTGTAATAGAGTTAATACAAGATTTTAACATACCTCACGATGAAACAATAAGCATGGAGATAGTGGAAAAGTATACCTTGAAGTGTCCCGTTTGTGGCCTCCCGCTCAAATATGAGAACAACAAGAACTATGGTATTCCTCTGTATTTGTGTACAAATGAGCCAGAATTGTGTGATTTCATGACAAACGATAAAGTCGCACCAAATGATATTTATAAATGCCCGAAATGTTGTGACGGATATATGATTGTGAAGAAGAGTTATAAAGATGATGCTCGTTTTTATGGATGTACAAATTATGATAAGACTCAAAAGGGATGCGGAAGCATGGCAAAGATAATTACAAATCCATAAGAAAGGTTTTGTAATTATCTTTGCTTCAAAGGTGTGAGTGCAGAAGTATAGTTGCTAATCACATAATACTTTTCGGAAAGTAATTACAAGGTTGGAGATTGCGGGGGTCATTTTTGTCGATAAGTCACGGTCTGTATTTGAAAAACCTTCCAAGTTGAAAAAATATAAAAAATTAACTTGATTAGCAGGGGTGATCTCTATGAAATATAGAATTATCGATTCTGAAGAATATTTAGAGAATAAATTTTATCTTAAAATAAAAGATAATGAACATTTTGTTGAATTGTACAGGTATATAATGCAGTATTTCTTTCTGAAATACCCCGAGTGTTTCGTTACAGATCATAAAGCCTATGTCGGAATAAAAATAGGTGGAGGTCTAAATAGATGTTGGTTTACAACATCTGGAGTTAATTTGTATAATTTTAAGTTTCGCAAAGATATTAATGAAAAAACCCTTGAGGAAAATGTAATCACTTACAATATATTGAATATCAATGATTTTGAAAAGCTAATACCAGTCATACAAGAAAAAATGAATGAGGAACAGATTAGTTTTAAGGAAGAAAAACGAAATCTAACAAACTCATCATTAAGTCTGGATGACGTTATAGAAGATGATTCTGATGCAGTCAAAATATTTTCTACTGGAAGTTGTAATCCGAAAACAAGGTGTGGAAAATATAACTCATTACTGGAATACAAATCTCATTACAAGGCTGTTAACGGTGATCTCGACGATACCACGGCAAATAGGTGTATAATAACAGGACTAATTGAAGCCGTAAAACTACTAAAGAAACCGTGTAAGGTCTTCCTCGTTACTTCAACGCCGATAGGCATCGCAAGTGTAACTAGAAAAGGCAAAGGAATCAATGTGGATATTCTAAAAATATTGTTAGAAGTTTTAAATGAAAAACGGTGTGAACCAAAATTTATTGCAGTTGAAGGTGAAGGTGAAATGTTGAACCGATACATTTCTTCGATGTCAATGAAGACGAGTTAATAGACAAAACTAGATAATCAGAAGATGGAGAACGATAAATGGTAAATAGTTTTAGATCAATGAAAGGAGTGACTTTCTATGTTTATTGTAGATCGCTTTGAAGGGGATTGGGCAGTTATCGAACACGAAAGAATTACCTTTAATTTCCCACATTCCCTGTTGCCTCCGGACGTAAAAGAGGGCGATGTAATTACTATAAATATTTTGGTCGACCAAACGACCACCAAAGAGCGTCGGCAAAAAGCCGAGGAAATGATGAAGGGCTTATTTGATAGTTAGGGGGCATTATATTGTTTTTGAGAAAATACAAATTTCTCGGGGCTTTTGTGTTATTAATGTGTATATTTCTTTTGGCCACTGGTTGCGGAAACACAACAACAACAACTACTTCTCCTCAAGAGCAAACTACTATAACTACTACGGAAGGAATGGTCAGTAAATCTGACAGCCAGAACCCAACCGAATCAGGGCAAGCTTCCAGCGGTAAACAAACAACCAATAGTTCAAATCCACCCACACAACCAACCCCCACATCCACGCAGGTGAACGGAACCTTACAAGTGCATTATATTGATGTTGGCCAGGCAGATAGCATCTTAATTAAAACCTCATATGGAACAGCGGTACTTATCGATGGAGGCAATAATCCAGACGGACCTAATGTTGTTAACTATCTTAAATCTCAACAGGTTAAAGAACTTGCTGCTATAATAGCCACCCATCCCCATGAGGATCATATTGGTGGGCTTGATACCGTGATAAAGAGCTTTCCTGTTAAAGCAGTGTACATGCCGAACGCTTCAACGACTACCAAAACATTTGAAGACTTTATCTCAGCCGTTACCTCAAGTGGGGCCAAACGTATCCAGGCCAAGGCTGGGGTTACGCTTGACGTCCCTGGGTTAACAGGACAATTTATAGCCCCAAATGGGAGCGGATATGAAGACTTAAATAACTATAGTGCTGTCCTAAGATTAACTTTTGGGAAAATCACTTTCCTATTCACCGGCGATGCCAGTGAACTTTCCGAGAGCGAGATGCTTAAGAATGGTCAGAATGTGAAAGCTGACGTACTTAAAGTGGGTCATCACGGTAGTGCGACAGCTACCAGCAATGCATTTCTAAAGGCAGTTTCACCAAAATACGCAATTATTTTAGTTGGAACAGGAAATGACTATGGACACCCTGCAGCATCTACAATATCTAGGCTCTCAGGGGCAGGGGTTCAAGTATTCAGGACGGATCAAGATGGTACAATTGTGGCCACTTGTGACGGAGAATCTGTAACATTTAATAAAAATGGCTCTACTCCAACATCGGTCCCAAGTACAACTGCACCATCTAGTTCACCAACACCAACTGCTCCAGTCGCAACTATACCACCAGCCCCCACCACGACACCCCCCATTTCGTCTAGTCCTGTTTCCATCGCAAGTATTGATTTAGCCGGGGAAGTAGTGACTTTGGTCAATAATAGTGGTTCAGCAGTAGATTTGACAGGATGGAAGCTAGTTAGTGAAAAGGGAAACCAAACGTATAGTTTCCCCAGTGGAACAACTATCACCTCAGGAGGAACCTTGAAAGTTCTGAGTTGCTCAAAAGCGGTGGCGAGCACAGGCGCTTTGGTATGGACAAAATCGAATATATGGAATAATGATGGCGATCCTGGTGCCCTTTATAATGCACAGGGGCAGGTTGTATCCCAAAAATGATCGGTAGCAAGTTGTAGGTTCTAGGATGTAATGTGAAGGAGGAAAACATGGAAATTGAGGTAAAGTACGCTACTATCGTAGTTAAGGATATGGATGAGTCAATTAAATTTTACGCAGAAGTTATGGGATTTGAAATAGACAGCCAATACAATCCCCAGCCAGGAATAATGATCACATTAATGAAAGGGAAAGGGGATGCTATGATAGAACTCATAAAAGATACAATACATGGGATTGGCTTATATTCTGTGGGAATGAAAGTTGAAGACTTAAACACTACCGTGAAAGAACTCAAATCTAAAGGAGCTAAAATCACATTGGGACCAGTACCAATAATGGTTGGGAGCTTAGCCTTTTTGGAAGATCCAAATGGTGTCAGGATAGCGCTAATTCAACATGAATAGCATGATACTGAATCTCATTTTGTAAAATCCAGTCGCCCACCACATTCCCATACAAGGGATGGGCGTAACCGGCTTGGTACAGAGGAACTGAAGTGGTTAAAATAATTGAATTTGTCCGAAGAATATACACATGGTTAATACAAAAAAGTTATGGGAGAGGAGTACATATGCAAGATATTTTATTCAAAACCAATGACTATGTTTTCAGTTACAGAGTAGCAGGCATTTTAATCAAAAACGGTAAGGTATTATTGCAAACGCCGACTTATGATACTGGTTATGCTTTCCCGGGTGGTCATGTTGGTTTTGGAGAAACAAATGAAGACACTCTTATCAGAGAATTTAAGGAAGAAATCTCTGCAGACATTAAAGTAAATGAGCTTAAATGGGTTGGTGAGATATTCTTTCATTGGGGTGATAAGTCCTGCCATCAAATTTGCTTGTACTACATGATTGAGCTTACGGATGATACGCAGATACCATCGGAAGGCACGTTTATTGGAAAGGAAGCTCTTGAAGAGCGGAATTTCGATAAAGAATTTCATTGGATTCCACTTTCGGAAATAGACAAATGCAAAATATATCCGTCCAATGCGAAAGGATTGTTGAAATTTATTGATAATGGTGTGCAGCACTTTGTTTACCAGGAGTAATAGTTAAATACTACGGCAAGGATAACGATCAATGAAAATGCCTTTCCGGATGTACAAAAAGATTTTCTTCGGAGCTTGATGAGATCTACCCATGGAATAAGGCGGAAGACCGCCACGCAGAGGGGAACTCTTCCGCTCACTTGTAAGCAAGCACTATAGTGGCATCCCAATCCGTCATTACTCATAACAGGGAATCGCTCCTAGGTCGGCTGTAGGGCCTTTATTCTTGTGAATTTGACGGTCCGTGTGAGCGTACTTGTTATGTGAAAATACTTTAAGTAAAATCGAATTATATATAAAAATTATTTATTTCAAAGGAGTGAGAATGCAATGGTCAAAATTACAGAACTCGCAGCCCAAAAAGTAAAAGAATTACAAAAAGAACAGAACAAAGAAAACGCATTTCTTCGGATCTATCTTGTTGGTGAAAGCAGTGATGGGCCAAATTTCGGCATGACTTTGGAGGAGTCAATAACTGATGATGATTTGCTTGACATAGACAATGGTATTTCAATAATCGCGGATATAGAGCTGGCTATGACTTTAGACGGAACCATCGTTGACTATATCAAGTCTAATAATGGCGGAGGTTTTGAAATACACAAGGAAAAGAGAGGCCATGCCGAAGGCTGTGGCGAGAGTTGTGGAAGTTGCGGAGGAAGTTGCACGTCCCACACTGATATTAAGGGTGACAATTAATGTACATAACATTTCCTGCAGATGATAAAGTTAAAGCTAGGCTTGATGCTGTTTGTAAATCGCTAAATATTACCTATGAAGAGTGGTTCGAGACTGCTTTGATCAAATCTGAATATGACATACTGTCTGAACTTCTGAGTTCCGAATCAGGATGGGAGTGGGATGAAAAACTTTGCCGGTTTGTACGAAGTAGTTACGCTGAATGATCGGGAGCGGGTATAAGGAGAAATTCATTTATGATTTGGCTCAATGTTGATAAACCAACCAGGAAGTGTACCCTACATACAGATGGAAGTTGTACTTACTGGCAAAAGAAAAGAGAAACGCCGTTAAAGGGCTTAGGAAAACTGAAGAGAGATGGTGGATGGCTGAATTTTGTTAGTGCGGAACAAGCCATGCTTTATTACCAAAGTAATTTTCCTGAGTATGACTTTACTGATCATTGTTAGGTTCCGCAATAGAATAAGCTACTACTCACCAAGGAGGTACATCCTAATGAAGAATTGTGAAATGAAGTTGGATGGCAATATACTGACTATAACGGTTGATATTTCAAAGGAATTTGGCAAATCAGCTTCCGGTAAAAGCATTATTATTAGTTCAACTGAGGGAAATGTGTCAATACCTGAGAAAGAGGATATCAAAATTGGTTTAAATATCTATAGAAAGCCATGAAAACATGATGGACTTATACGTCCTTGGCATCCTATGGTCAATTGGCAGCCCCATCGAGGATAGGTACCCATTTTTCATGCTCCGCCACAATGACCGTTATTTCCTTGACGTTGTTCGAGAAGTCTTGAAAGTTTCAACCAACGTTTTTGAGGGAGAATCAAGCACTGGCCCCCAATATAAGCTTAAGATCTTTAAATTTGATCTAAACTTGTTGGCGCAATATGGGTGGCAACCCCGCATTAGCGCGCAGCGTAGTTACCCAAATATCCCTGAACATGTCGATTTTATTCGCGCATATTTTGAGTTGCACAGTTGATTAGATACGGTCATTTTCCGCAAACGAGGCAAAGAAAGAATAGGCACTCGTCTTCGAATCTACGGCAACCGGTATTTCCTTGGTGAGCTAACAGAGATATTGAGTTCACAAGTTGGTACAGCCCCTAAGCGCGTCCAAAAGGCGACTAAGAAGTCAGAGTCCAGTGGCATTCTCTACTATCAAAATCGTCAGGAGTTAGAGAAATTGCTCGCCTATCTTTATCCTCACGGAATCCAGCATTTCCATCCGGGATATTATGAGCACTTAAGAAGTATGCTTAAATGATATCGGAGAGTGAAAAACTGATGAAAAATAAATCAAAGCTAGTCCGTAAACCAAGAATAAGGTCTCTTTTCAATACTGGTACTCAACCACACAAGTCAATGAAAGACTACACCAGAAAAATTAAGCACAAGGAAAATATCTCGGAAGACGGGGAACGGAGTTAAAATAATGTGCGGTCGCTTTACATTTATTGACATTGATGAGATAAGAGAAAGATTTAGAGCTGAACCAATCGACTTAAAACCAAACTACAATGTAGCTCCGACTCAAGAAGTCGCAGTAATACATATCCATGGCCAATTAGCTATGTTTAGGTGGGGCTTAATACCATTTTGGGCAAAAGACCCTTCGATCGGGAATAAACTGATAAATGCTAGGGCAGAAACCGTCGACGAAAAACCTAGTTTTAAACATAGTCTTCAACGGAAGCGCTGCCTTGTAGTAGCGGATGGGTTTTATGAGTGGAAGAAAGAAGGAACAAAAAACGACCACACCGTATAACCCTAAAGAATAAAGAACTATTTGGCTTTGCTGGCCTTTGGGACACGTGGAAATCACCAAATGGGGATCTTGTAAATTCGTGTAGTATAATAACAAAGACTCCTAATGATTTGATGGCTCCAATTCACAATAGAATGCCTGTAATACTATCGCGGGATTCTGAGCTGGTCTGGTTAGATCAGAGTATTGTGGAGAGTCATCTGCTAAAGAGTTTGCTGGTATCTTATCCAGCGGAGCTGATGATCGCCTATGATGTTTCGACATTAGTGAATTCGCCTAAGAATAATAGGCCTGAGTGTTTGGTTCCTGTGGGATCTAAACTATTTTGACCGGGTCTAAGGGAGGAATTCCTTTGGTTAAATGGATAACTGTTTTGGTAGTGGAACCAGGAAAAGATCCTGATGTTCGCGAACTACCCAATAACCTTAAGGCCTTTGAAATAACAATTCAAGGTTCTATTGAAACAGTGGAAAGCATCCGTTCAGGTTGCTTGATCGTGTACGATGGAAACCAAACACTTGCGCAGAAGCCAATCAAGAGAGCAGATATCAAAGGAACATTTATTCTCATCAGAGTGGACCATTCTGATCCTATATCACTAAGTGATGTAGATATTGATATTCTCTCTGAAGTCTATAAATAGAGTCCACACACACCCGGCTTCTTGAATGGTGTGTTGGTGAATTTGGTGTCTTAGCATATGCATAAATATACATTATCAAGCCTGGCAGTTAATGAACTGGTGGGCTTATTAATTGTCCCTATATTGAGAATAGTTATCAATTATGAGTCCTTATGACATAATTGTTTCAAACTTCTGCCATACTTTTGTAATACATTCTTACTATTATTTAACCATAGAAACAAAAAGGAGTGTATTAACAAATGAAAAACTTTAAATCGTACATCGCAGCAGCCACTATCGTAGGACTCTTAGGAGTGGCAGGAACTGCCTTCGCAGCCGTAACCGCTCAGACTCCAGCACAAATCGCGGCAAGTGTAACAGGTCAAACTGTAGAACAAGTCACCGCAGGAAGAGCAACAGGAGTAACTTACGGGACAATAGCCAAAGAAGCCGGCATGTTAGATGAGTTCAAAGTAGCGACTCTTGAGCAAAAGAAAGCAATCCTGGACCAAAGGGTCGCCGATGGCAACCTCACTCAGGAGCAAGCTGATGCTATTTACAACCGATTAGTAACGAATCAAGCCACTTGCGATGGAACAGGAAGCGCAGCTATAGGGAAGAGCATGGGAGCAGGATTTGGTCAAGGAATGGGTATGGGAAATGGTCAAGGTGCAGGCCAACGTAATGGAGGTGGCGCGAGGGGTGGAATGGGTAGTGGAGCTTGTCTGATTAACTAATTAAAACAGTCAGGAAAAACGATATGTAATAGGCTCAGCTGATTCTGAGCCTAATTTATATGTACAGATATTTGCCCAGCTTCACTCTCGCGGAGAATCATACAATCCAAGGGAACCACGACGGCTTTAAATATATGTTAGTGAATTGGCTCGTCTTTGTGTGAGGTGGGAATATGGATAAGCCACACGATTAAATTACAAATGGAAAAATTAAAAGCCGCTATCTCTAGCGACTTTTTTTATAAGAGCACGCAATGATCTACCTAACACCAATACAGATCACTTATTACCCAAGTATGATCTTTCAACCAAAATCAAGCAAATCACAACCTATATTCATGATTCGTTCGACCTTACAAGATATCTACCCAGCTATAGACAACCTTTCGGCTGCATATAACCGAATTTCTTACACATGCATATATCTTCCGACATATGGTTGCGTAAGAACAATTCAACACCCGGTAAAATCTTAGCTCGACCCGTTACGATAAGTTGGAACCCCAAAACAATCGGAAATAGACTGCAGTAAAGCTTTTCCCCATCGTAAAAAATCTTCCCTCCGACCATAGACAAGCGTTTTAGCACCTGCATATAATCTTTGGCCGACCCATACACACCCGGTAAAGAGCATATATAAATCTTGGCTCAACCATTACGTACCCTTATATCATATAATGCTCGTTTGTACGTTGCAATATGCTGGGAATTTTAGGGGTTAATTTTAATAGTGGAATATCTTTCAATATCCCACTTACGTACAGAATTAACCCTAATTATAGTTTGCTACCACCTTTAAGGTGTTCCTCTGCAAACTGAATCATTCGTTTGGTCATTTGACCACCTACAGAGCCATTTTCACGACTTGTACGGTCACCACCGAGTTGAAGACCCATTTCATTAGCTACCTCATACTTGAATTGATCCAATTGTTGTGAAGCTCCTTGAGCTGCTGGTGTATTAGTGTGGCCGCCTACGATAGTAGGCGGCCACAGGCTTAACGCCGAAGGCGGTAAGGAAAAGCAAGATAAAGCAGGAATAATGACGATAAAAACAGAAAGCCATTTCTTGTAAAAGATTACAAGGAGATGGCTTCTTCATCTTCGTAGGCATGGGAGTAAAGAGTTTGGCCGCCCTTCTCCCGATGCCATTTCACAAGGTGACTGGAAGTCCAGTACAAGATGAGAATAACAATTCCCTGTGAAGATTACAAGAGGTATCAGGAAAATCCGAAGGATTTTCTTCCAGAGAGCCCAACATGTCTTAATAATCCAGGGCATACGCCCTATTGGAATAACCATTGGGAACGTGGTTTTTTACCTGATCATGTTCACGAAGTGAAGCTAGAGATCAATCAGGCCTATTGTAAAGAGTGCCATGAGACGATTAGTTTTTGGCCTGAATTTGTGCTCCCTTACCAGCGTGAAGCGCTGGAAACCCATGAATTTGTGCTCCTCGAACACCTCCAAGGAATGAGTTTTAAAGAACTTGGAGCAACAATCGGCTACGATCCAAGAACAATCTCTCGATGGGTTAACTTGACGCTGGAACAAGGCGTGCAACTGTGGGGCGAGGTCATTGGGCGTATTCTAAGTGTGATTGGATATGAAAGCTTGCCCATCCTCTCAATGGTCGATTGGAGGATAACGCAGCTTCTGCTCGCCTGGTTAAGACGTTACGCGGAGTGGATTTGTTTTCCTCGGTTACACCGATTGATAGGGCTATGTAACCTCTTTAGCGAAGGGAGCTGGGATTTGTGGGGGGCTCCTCTGGGAAACGCCAAATCTAGGGTGAATGCCAAGTCAACACCTGGATAATTCTCACCCTTCGGGGGTATATTTCCACAAACCTTGGTCATCGCCAAATCTCCTGATTTGTCCCATGATGGTTCTTAGAGGGAAATACCTCAATTTGAACCGATCAGGAGGAGAAACCGTATGAAAAACCTAGAAGACGACGAGCGTTCCCGGATTGCTTTGCTTCGGTATGAAGTGATTGCCCCGTTGCTGAATCGCCCCTTGCCTCGTGGTGTCCAAAACATCCTCATCGAGGATCTTACAAGCCAAATGCACTTGGATGCAAAGAATTGCCTCGTTCATTTGGGGAAGCGTACCATTGAGAGGTATTTGAGTCAGTACAAGAAATTTGGTTTGAAAGGGCTAGAACCGAAGGTTCGTATGGAACAGGGATCCCTTAAAGCGTTTCCCTCCGAGGCCCTAGCGGAAGCTGTAAAATTACGGCTGGCCCAGCCTGAACTTTCAGCCGATAGTCTCATCGACATCCTACGTTCACAAACTATCCCCGGAGCTGAGCTTATGTGTGTGAGTACGCTCAATCGCCATTTCCGACAGTTAGGGAACGATCGCCCAGCTCTTAAACGAATCATTAAGAAACGTTACCGGCTCTTAAGTGTGGAAGGCGCTCATGTTTTATGGATTTGTGATGTCTGGGATGGCCCTTATCTCCATGATGAAGTGAAAGACAAGAATCGGAGGCTGCGTCTCGTCGCCATCCTCGATAGTTTCACACGCACGATTGTGCACGCTGAGTTTTACTTTAATGAGAGCCGACCTTGTTTGGAGGACACCCTTCTCAAGGCCATCCTGAAGCATGGAATTTTTGAGCGTCTATATGTCGATAATGCCAAAGTTTTCCGATCCGATCATCTCAAGCGTATTGCGGCTGAACTCGGATTTATGGTTCAACATACGAAAGTAAGAGAGCCCCAAGGGCGCGGGAAGCTAGAACGCTGGTTCAGAACGGTCGCCGAGAAATTTGAGCCGTTACTTAAAACACAGATCTATTCTAAAAAGATCACCACGCTAGCGGAAGTGAACCATTATCTCGCTGCTTGGATTGAAACGCGCTACCATGCAAGGCGACACAGTACCTTGAAGATGAGTCCACGTGAAAGCTTAGAACAAGCCAAAAGCCCAGGTCTTTTGAAATCTCGGTGTATCGATTCACAAACGGTTCATGAAGCGTTTCTGTGGCGGGAAAAGCGTCATGTAAGTTCGCTCGCAGCGGTGAAGATCTATGGGAATCTTTATGAAGTGGACGAAGCACTCATGGGTAAAACCGTGGAACTCCGGTTCAATCCCTATGACCTAAAACAAATTATTGTCTATTTCGAAGGGATATATCGGGGTGAGGCTCGACCTTACCAGATGAGAAACTTCACCGACAGGCGAGTGAGTGAGCGTCAGACCGAGAGCCAAATTTCATTGGATGACGTGATGAAATCCATCATGGCGGAACATAAAGGAGACGTGTCAGAACGCCCTTACCTCTCATTTGCCAAGGCGCTGGGGGTGAAGCCTAGTGTTTAGTCCATACTTCCCCTTTACCAGAGAGCCTTTTTCTCGTGAACTTGCTCCAGCCGAAGTGTTTGTTTCCGAAGGACATGAAGAACTTCGAGTTAGACTCACTCACGCCATTGAAACTGGCTCCTTGGCCGTCGTTACAGGGCAGGTTGGTTCCGGCAAATCGACTGCGCTCCGGGCAGTTATGCACGCCTTGGATGCCTCCCGTTACCGCTACATTTATTTAGCTAGTTCCCAGTTAACTCCTGCAGAATTTTATCGGAGCCTTCTATATCAGTTGAATGTACAACCTCGTCGAGGCTTCCCAGAGAACAAGCGTCTTCTCACTCAGATCATGCTGGAATGGCATCAGAAAGGGGTTAAACCCCTTGTCATGATTGATGAAGCACAAGAGTTGTCTGTATCTATGCTGAGCGAACTCCGTTTTGTCCTCAATTACCAAACCGATTCGTTTTCACCTTTGACAGTAATACTTGTCGGTCAACCTCAACTGACGGAAACCCTTCGCTTGCAAGTGCTAGAGTGCATTCGGCAAAGGATTACGGTTCACTACCGTTTGCCCGCGCTACATGAAAAAGAAGTTTCTTCTTACATTTTGCATCATTTAAGAGTTGCCGGATTGGACAAACAAATATTTGCAGATGAAGCGATGACGATGATTCACCAATATTCGAAGGGCATACCAAGGCGCATAAATAACATCTGTCGTTATGCCATCGTTGCAGCAATGACAGCAGAAAGTACGATTGTTGATGGGGCTGCCGTGCAAAAAGGGATGAGCGACGAAGATCTGTAATTCGAACCAACTGTCGATGGCGGCGATTCATCATGCTAGGAGTTGCCGCCATTGACAGTAATTGTTCAGAAAAACAATAACCGCCAGAGGCGGTAAATGGATAGATGATAATTCATTGACATTGGCGTTAGTTACATTACCGCCTAAGAGCGCAGTTCGCTACAACTATTAATCTTGCATTGGTGGATGTGGCACTCAGTAAGCGGGTCATCGATTTTGTTAGTGGCGCGGTTTATGCATTAGATGGAGGGGTTATGAAATTGGCGGATAATGTCTATTTGCTTGCTGGCCAAGGTGTGGCGTTGCAAGAGAGAGACTCTTCGAATTTTCTGTGGAGCAAAAACCTAAATAAACAGCTCGGGAGATAACTTATGAGTGCTGAGTAATGTAAGCTGGGCACGTCGTTGAGTACGCTTGAAATAGGGATCTATAAGCAAAACTGGCAGTTTGAAGTCAGACGGCTAAAACCAGACGACACCATAAATCAGAATATTTACATCGTTGTTGTTTAAGGAAACATATTAGCGTTAAGACTGTTGATAGTCTGCGAATAATTTATGATGCAGGTATATGTTTCAAAAGATTAGTCAAAACAATTCTTAGCGAACCTATAGTGTTAAAGGATTACGTTTCTGGCCATATAGGTGCTATACTTCGTCATGTTAATTAATCGATTAAAAGTAGTAAGAAGGGGCCTACCAATGATAGAGATAAAGAAACCAAGAATCGAGTGTATTGAGCGTTCTGAAGACAACTGCTATGCCAAATTCGTCGTTGAGCCTCTTGAAAGGGGATATGGGATTACCTTGGGGAATTCTCTAAGGCGCATCCTGTTATCTTCTCTTTCCGGATCCGCAGTGACATCGGTTAAAATCAAAGGGGTACTCAGCGAGTCTTCCGCGATACCGGGAGTTTTGGAAGATGTTACGGCTATTATCCTCAACTTGAAGTCCCTCGCACTGAAAAGCTATACGGATGAACCCCGGGTTATTAGCTTAGAGTCTCAGAGCAGAGGGATAGTTAGGGCCGCAGACATAATAACTGACCCAGATATTGAGATTTTGAACCCGGACATGAAGATAGCTACATTAGATAAAGATGGCCGTTTATTTATGGAAATGACCGTAAACCGCGGGAAAGGTTATATCTCAGCTGACAAATATAAGGTGACAGAGGATGCCCTCGGAGCTATACCCATTGACGCCATTTATGCCCCAATTTATAAGGTCAACTACGGGGTTGAGGCAACCAGAGTCGGTCAAATCACGGATTATGACAAGTTAACCCTTGAAGCATGGTCTAATGGCAGTATCTCGCCGGAGGAGGCGATCAGTTTGGCAGCCGGAATACTGAATGATCATCTGAGTCTTTTTATTGGAAGCAGTGATAAGCCCGATAATGTTGAAACTATTGTAGAAAAAGAAGAAGACTCCAAGGATGAAACAACGTTGATTGAGGAACTTAATCTGTCCGTTCGTTCTTATAACTCTCTGAAGCGGAACGGGGTAAATACGGTGGAGGATTTGACACAAAAGACGGAAGAAGACATGACTAAAATGCGTAACCTTGGGCGCAAGTCCCTAGAAGAGGTAGCAGATAGACTTAAAGAATTGGGACTAACGTTCCGTCCCGAAGAGGAGTAATTCGGTGTAAAAGTTCGGCTGTAAAACTATCTAATCTAATTCCAGACGGCGTAGACTATTAGCTCTGCTACAACTTCCAAGTTATTCGTCGAAGGCAGTTTGGTGGCAACTAATAATCATAATCATAATCATAATCATAATTGTTGCTGTTGCAATTGATTCTGACTTTTGTACCCTTAGTCCAACTATTCCAACGCTAAAAAATAAACATGTCTCTAATCACACTGTGGTGTTGAACCAATGTTGTCTTAGAAAGTATGTAGACTTGTTCCAACCCTCCTAAGGAACATCCGGCGGCTTTGTGAAGGAATGTTGGTAGATTCGGTGTCCACTAGAATTTCCCTAATTGGGCTCTCATCGGTGGGGGCTTTTTTTATATTTGAGGACAGGTTTCCCCTTACTTCGCAAGGAAATCATGAGATGATTAGTCATCTTGAGTTAATAATAGTGTATTCTTGGATATTGCTCAAATATTGGTGCGTTATTATTTTGTTGGAAGTTATCTAGATTGAGAATCAAATTGCTCTTCATTAAAGAGATTAATGGTATAGGCATTTTGTCTATAACTGGAAGTGTGCGCCTTGTTTCCGAACAATCTGTGTAGAAATATACAATAAAATCGGACTACTAGCACAACAGAAAAGCAAGTAGAACTTGTCATTTGAATTGGTAGGGGAAGTACCTACCTGACCCTGTGTGAGGGGTTACAAAATCTCTAATACTCCGACGTGCATAAACAGTACCATGTTTATTGTACGAAGCTCGGTGAAGTGCAGAAAAAGTTATCTGTGATGATGGCAAGTATGCTGGAGGCTAAAAAGCAGTCATGTTTAGAATGTCTTAAAGACTGACGAATACCTGAAAGTACGGCTCGTAAATTATAGGATTTCAAACTAAGAAGAAATCCGCCCCATGTGGGGTACTGCCGTTGAGTTACATTTACTTCTGTGGAATTCAACAGAAAACCAAAAAGGTCAAATGCTTTCAACAATATAATCACACTGGTTGAAAGTGGCAGTCGGGCTAAAGGGTGGAACTAAAACTGCAATGTAAAGCTAAAATGACAGGAACAAGGGAACTGCAATAGGATATGTGATAAACGTAATGGGTGGTATACCAGTCCTAATCAATAGGAAATGATTGATGAAATTGCAGGGCAGCAGCCTGTAGTAGTGATGAAGTTTCTGTAATGGAAGTGGAGTGAAGGGGCATAGTCGATACAGTAAAACATGTGACCAGTCTGTCAAGGAAGCCGTAGGCAAAACTGACTAAAACCATGAACACCAAATCGAAAGGAGGCGGTGTGGATGGCACAAAAATTTGACTACCTAAAATCTGAAGCAGAACTGCGAAAAACAGTGGATGAATTATATGATATTGCGAAAAAAACGTTAGAACAAGGTAAAAGACCTTCTATTCGAGGATTAGTTGAAATCATTTCATCAGAAGCAACAATTGTCACAGCAATACACAATATCAAATCCAACAAAGGCAGTAAAACTCCAGGGGTTGACTCTAAGACCATGCAAAGAGATTATTTAGAGAAACCCTACAAATGGGTTATAGAGGATATACAAAGTGCCTTTGTAAAATTCACTCCCCAAAAAATCAGACGCGAATACGTTGATAAACCTGGGAAAACGGAAAAACGGCCATTAGGCATTCCTTCCATCAGAGACAGGATTGTACAAGAATGCATGAGGTTAGTGCTTGAACCAATACTAGAAGCACAATTCTTTAATCACTCCTATGGGTTCAGACCTATGAGAGACACGCAAATGGCATTGCAACGAGTAACTGATTTGGTTCACAAAACAGGCTACTACTGGGTAGTAGAAGGTGATATAAGCAAATGCTTTGATAAAATCAATCACGGTATATTACTTAAACGCTTGTATCACATGGGAATCAAAGATAGACGAGTGCTTCAAATTATCAAAGCGATGCTTAAAGCAGGTATCATAGGTGAATGTGAAATTAATGAAGATGGAACCCAACAGGGCTCGATTATTTCGCCATTGCTTGCCAATGCCTACATGGATATGTTCGACGAATGGCTATCCAATCAATGGGAGAACAAACGAACCCGTTACAAGTATTCTATCCAATGGGGAAAAATGGCGGCACTTCGGGAACGAAGTAATTTAATACCAGCATACCTTGTGAGATATGCCGATGATTTTTGTGTGATAACGGACAGCAGAGAACATGCTGAATTTCTGAAAGGTTGTATTCAGGAGTTCTTATATGATGACATGAAATTAAACTTATCCGAGGAAAAAACGCTAATTACTGACGTGCGCAAAAATTATATAAAGTTTCTTGGTTATGAATACAAAGTGGTAAAAGGCAAAGCAAAGAAAGGCTATATCACAAGAACAATACCTGACAGGCACCGCTTGAAACAAAAGGTAGACGCAATATGTGAAGAAATTAAGAATATCCGTATACATGCGAGCGTGGAGCAGGTAATACATAGTATTAACCTGATTAACAGCAAAATACGGGGATTAATAAACTACCACAGTAGTTGCTCGTGGGTAAATGTAGCCATGCAAGAGTTTGGTCAGCGAATAGCATTGGTCGCCCATGGGCGCTTAAAGCAATATAAAGGTAAATGGATTCCTGCTAAAGAAACCCAAAACCTAAATAATGTGCATAAGAACTACAGCCAGAAAATCCCCGCAATAAAGTATGGAGATATTTATATAGGAGTAACAAATTTAGTGTTTTGTAATTGGGAAAGAATTTTCCAGAAAAATCAAAACGAAACTCCCTTTACTGAAGAAGGTCGCCAAAAACACTTCAAGCGAACAAAGAAGAAACGTAGAAATGCTAGATTAGAAGATATATTAACTGAAAAGACATCTATGCTGATAGCGAACGGTATGACCGATAAGAGCTATAATTTTGAATACTACATGAATAGGGCTTATGCATTAAACCGTGATAATGTTAAGTGCAGATGTTGTGGCAAATGGTTATATACTGGCATTGTATGCACTCACAGAATAAACCCATACCTGCCAATCAATAAAGTAAATAAAGTATCAAATCTAGCATCTATGGATAAGGATTGTTTTGAGGTAGTTAACGTTGCGAAAGCTTCAATTAGCCACTTAGAACCAGAAACACGCAGGAAAATAGAGAATTTTAGGAAACGACTTGGAAAATCACATGTAAAGACTGCTGTATAGATGGAGCGCCGTATGATAGGAAACTATCACGTACGGTGTGAACTGAGGGAAAAGCTACCCTGACTGCCAATTTAGTGGCAAAAGCGGTGGCTTACCTATCGGTATTGAGAATTGGATTATATGAATAGTAGGTAGTACTAAAAAAATAATTAATAATGTATATTAAAGTTAAGTCTCCAAGATAAACTGTGAATAAAAGGAAGATGAAATGAGATATCTATATAAAAAATCATTAAAGATTGAAAATCAACTTAAATTAATTTGGGTTATACTTATAATTTCACCAATTATTGTTTCTATCTTAGTATCAATACATATTTTTGACATACCAACTTCAAATGATTGGATAGGATTTTACGCAGCACTCCTAGGTGGTCTATTAAGTGGAACATTAACCTTTTTTAGCATGTATATGAGTATGGATGGTGTTCGTGAACAAATTGCTCAACAAAGACGATCAAATGAATTATTAGAATGCCAACTATATGATGAAAAGTTAAAAGTTGAGGAGAGCCAAAGACTAAGTGTTAGACCATATATTAATGAATATCTGGGGGATTTAAATCACGTAATAAAGTATAGTGCAATAATATTTGAAAACTATAGTTATGAAAACGAATTAGAAGATGAATTGACATTGAAAATTAAAAATATAGGATTAGGACCATTAATAGAATTCATTGTAGTTTCTTTTAATGGATATACACCTGAAAATGATCAAATCAAGTCACTTGAAAAAGATGGAATTATGCAGTTAAAAATCTTTTATACATTTAATGAGTTGTATCTTGTGAATACTTATGAATTAAAGATAAAATATAATGATATTCTGAATAACCAATATATGCAAATAATAACAATTTCTGCCTTTAGAAATAAAGAAGGTAAACAGGTAAAATCATCTATTTCTAAAATATCTAAGCCTGAATTGGTTTAGATATTTCCTGATTTCAGATTTTGTTAGATAAGTATCCCTTGCAAATAGTGTTTAACTCAATTTGGTAGAAGATAACAAGTGTCTATAACTGGAATTTTAGTTTGAAAATTAACGATGATAGTGATGGCAAATAGAAGGGTGTGAATTTTTTGTCCCAACTACCTGATGCAGAGTATAAAAACAGTGAACTAAAACAAGACACTAATAACAATTATTGGTTTATAGTCCAGTTATATAGAGAGTTTGAACAGGGGAGTCCGGCTACGAAATTAGGGATTATAAGTAGCTTATTTACGATATTTGGTATATCGTTGTTAGCTGTATTTTCAAATTATATTTTACATTTTATTTTTGGAGTCAACCTTGAAAAACTAGGCTTCCAGATGATTAGATTATCAATCGTATTTTTGTTTGTGTTATTGTATCTTTATATTATCGTTATCATCGTAGTAGCTTATAAGAATGGCACTAATAGACATATATTAGAACGGATATTCTATTATTTTATGTTTGTAATTTTTTTGTTATTTCTGACTGGATTTTTAATACCCTTTTTAAATTTTATTTTTAGCATTGATATAGCTTAAATTCGGGTTATCCATATTTTAACATTATCAAATAAGGCCAATTAAACACCTTGAAGGCTGATATTATGTTTGTTAAGACTTAATATTATGTAGATTCAGATCTAATTTTGCAAACGGATTAAGTTCCGACAATTGACATTGTCGGAGGCTTTCCTCATACATTATTGGTTAAACAACGTAACAAATACCGGGGAATAGCGTGCTGTGGGGAAGTTCTCGCTGCTTAGCAACAAGGGTCGGCTAGCCTACGATAAGGGGTATTCCTACTCAAGAGGGTAACATTTTGGTAACGCAATCCTGTGTAAAACGATAAATATAATGAAAGATGTCTCAATCAATAAATGAAAAAAGCCTTATATCTTCTTGATTTAAGCCATTTCGTATACCATTATGAAAGATGTTCCTTCCTATTAATATATGGGCGGCATGATGTAAAATAATGCCTTGAGAGCCTTGTGCTAGTAATGGTTCCAGACAAAGGAGGTTAGCAGCTGCTACAGATAATAATAAAGATCCCATATGGAGGAGCCATCTCATTAAACAGCAACCGTTGCAACCATCATTGCAACCCGATCAAAAAATTACAGTGCGATTTAGTATATGACTAAATTTTGCAACCCTAGAAACCGCTATATGACTGTATTCTAGGATTCATCAGTATAGCTCAGGATATCTTTTAACTCACTCGTAATGAGCAGGTCGTCGGTTCGATTCCGACCATCGGCTCCATAGATACCAAGGGTTGTAGCGTTTAGTGGTATCTTGGAAAAACACAATTTACTACTACCATACTACTACCAGTTAAAAGACATAAAAATAACCGTCAAAAGGATCAGTTTTGACGGTTGCTGATTACGGATTTATGATTAAAGTTCTTCCTTGGGGGAGGGCTTTTTTGCTTGGAATAGAAAATCTAATTTGGCAGCTGCAGCCTATTTTGTTTCTGGTGATACATGGGAATATAGATCTCAATAATTGATAATATCGTCTAATAAAATTCCTTGGCTCAATTACTTAGCCTAATTCAGTTGTAAAGACAAGTCAGACTTCTCCCAGAGTTCCCCCAGAGTTCCCCAGCAGTTAGCTGTTCAGTTAGCTGTCTTTTTTATGTAATTTTAGTTCTGACAGAACTTCTGCCGGTAGTGGGATACTCCTATTGCCTGCAGTTGTCTTAACCGGGCCAAATAGAAGTTTTGTTTTGGTGAGGCTGTCCTTATCGAAGATCTTACAACGTCGCACCGATTGTTCAATACGTATAATTCCCGCATCTAAGTCAACATCCTGCCAGCGTAGGCCGTACAAACATTTCATAATTCGCAAAAGTACTAGGTCGAACACTAGGCTTTTTGTACTCATATAGCCACGTTTGGAGCCACTCGCTAAACTCTATTTTGTTAGTCGGGGTAAAGGTTCCTTTCGAAATATTATTTACCGCATTGTTAAGCTTTTCAGCTGCGTCCTTTCTGGTTTTTCCATAGAAGAACTTTCTTTTTTGTTTGTCTTCATCGTCGATGCCAACGGTAATGGCTGCATACCAACTACCGTCTTTTCATTTACTAATGGGTCCTTCATTGTTTCCTCTTTTTTTAGCCATTATTGTTACCTCCCTTAATTTTCATCTGTATTTCACAATGCTACAGGACCACCCCAAAAGTAGAATCCGTTGTGCGGACAGTTCTTTAACCGATCCTGTGCATTGGAAAATCAACTCTCAGTTAGCAAATTAGCTCACTAAACCTTTTTCTGCCATCATTTCCATATAAGACATAAGTTGTGTTCTTGCAATAGCCGCGTTTGGAGTACAGCGGTTCACTAAAATTGATACCTTGTGGATTATAATCGCTGGGGCATTAGTCTCTTTGGTTATTTTCTAGTAATTACAATATTCTAAATTGTAATAAGGTGTGATGGGTATGGTCATCTCTGAAATTACTCTGGTCACCAATCAAGCTAATAAAGAAGGGATGAAAAACATCCTGCAGAAGATGGCAGGTGATATGGATAGCCGTCTACGAGACCAGCAAACGGACGTTATTTTTGACCCACAAAAGACACAATATGACTGTATTTTGGAAGAAATTATGCTGGCTGGTTACCGAGTCATTTGGTTTATGTGACCGAGGATGAAGGAAGTTAGACGTTGGAAATTTCGAGGTATATCCGTGTAAAGGGGGAAGTAGGTCGTTCCTCAGTAGAGACCAATCATACCCGTCGGGCACCCGTCCAGATTTTCTAAGTGCATAGAAGACAACAGCCATCGTTCTCTCGAGGAAAAGAGACAAATGGCTGTTGTCTTTTGCAGTTTTTTAACGACTTTAAAATTTAAAAGCTTTTAGGATTTATGGTTCGTTTTTTGGATTGTGCCCCTTTAAATAGAACTTCTTAGCAATTTATAGAATATTCGTCTTGATGAGTTGAAACTCATCTGAAGAAATTTCGCCTTTGGCATACCGCTCCTTAAGAATATCCAAGGGAGATTTGCTTCTTTTTCCGTTCAGTTCATCTCTTCGTTCGACATATTCACGAGAATCAATTTCACACTTCGCATACCGTTCTTTAAGTAGCATCATCGTCGGATTACCTGAATCCAGCCAGTATTCATCCTGGATAAGAATACTTCTTTCACGGTACTCCTCAGCGCTGATTCCGTTTGTTAAATATTTTTCTTCCAGTATTGCTAAAAGCTTATTGAGTTCCGGATGATTCTTTTTCCTGTAATGATCTCTGGTAAAAGCAAGCAATGCAATTACTGCAGTTACCAATAATACCATAATAATTGTTGTGCCTCCGTTTGACCAACCTGTGAAGTAACCATGCTCTATACCAAATCCATGCCTCATAGCAAACACCTCTGTTTTTTTGTTTATATTTATATTAAGAAAAGACAACAGTAAGAAGAAGGAGTTCTTCCATAAAGAACGGCGAATTATTATGATTTACTCCACTATCGTTCTCATTCCATGTGCATACTCATTTCTATATAAAGAATCTTCCTATACAAACCCCCATGCCCCGTTGGGTCACAAACTATAATGAAATACCTATTTCCTTACCAAAGATATAAATTTCCAGCCAAGAATAACAGCTCATTTCCCAGCTGGAAATTAATTGGAAGTATAATGTTACCTGTTCATTCTTGTGCCAAATCCTCCACCATTATGTTGGCCAGCGCCTTTACCCATTCCCTGTCCAAACCCTACCCCATTCCTGCTACCTATCCCAGCTCTACCAGTTGCGTCACAGCTAATTTGATTAGTCTTGATGGAAGCATAAATTTGATCCGCCTGTGCCTGAGTTAAATTACCATCCTTGACTCTTTGGTCAAGGATGATTTTCTTTTGTTCGAGAATCTGAGCTTTGAATTCATCTAACTTTCCAGCTTCGCTGGCAATGTTTCCATAGGTTTTACCAGCGGCTCGTTCTGCCGTAACTTGCTCTACTGTCTGGCCCGTCAAACCTGCAGCAATACCCGCCGGTGTCATTGCACCAACAGCATAGGCAGCTCCGGTTACCCCTAATACTCCGACGATTGTGGCAGCTGCAATGAGTTTCTTGAAGTTTTTCATAAAATCACGCTCCTTTTTGATTTAGGTGTTTAAACCTTACGATTTAAGATTATCCAGAAATTGTGGCAAAGGTGTGACAAAACTTAAAATAACTTCCTAAATTTAAAATGTCATACTTATGTCACAAACATCATTTTCATAAATGGTAAGCTTAAGCGAGATGTGAGGGAGGTATTACCTTTGGACCAATACATACTGATTGCCAATGATTGTCAGTTTATGCCTATATCTTTTTTGCTCTCCTTCCAGACTGGCTTGGTCTCGCTCTGAATATTAACGTTAAAATTAGCATGTGGGAGATCGCCCAAAGTGTTCTTATTTATTTGGGAATACCCTTCTTTGCGGGGATGCTTACGCGTTCATACTTTTACCTATCAAAGGAAAAGAGTGGTACGAGAAAAAATTCATCCCTAAGATTAGTCCACTTGCGCTCATTTCATTACTCTTCACGATTGTTATTATGTTCCCAGTAATGTCATTCAATTTGAACTGAACTGAATATTATTTCTTCATTTTTCTTCTATTGTTTATGTCAAAAGGCTTCAAGGCGATTTTCCTGCCTCGAAGCCTTATATTTTAGGGGGAACCCGTGGACACTATCAAGATTCTTTGCAATGGCCTTCTAAATCCTTTGTCCGAAGTCAACCGACAATAATGAATCATTATCCTTTACATGTGGGATTACCAACCCCCTGCTCGTTCTGTCTTCCACCAAGGAAGTTCATTCCTCAATCGCATATACCCCATTCAGGATATTTGTCATCATCAGGTAACTTAGGCATCCCATATTTATCAAATTTGATATTTACGAGAATTTCTTCCTTTTGGGTTTTCATAATTGAAACCGTTCTTCACTAACCTCATTATATATCAAAGTTGCATCAATGCTTATTGACTTAAGAACACTAATAACCATCGGAATCCTCCTCTTGCCGATTCGTTTTTCCATACGGGAAACAACCACATTTTCATCATTTGGGGCTACCGCCTTCTCATCTCCTGGTTTCATTTCCTTAAAAAAATCCGGTTCAACCTCAACTACTTCGATGCCTAACTGCTCTAAACTAATTACCATTACAAACACCAGCCTTGAAACAATTTTATCTAGAGATGATTGGGGAGATACTGCAGCAGCTGAAGTGTAACCGGCGCATAAAATTCGCAAGCGCTTGCCAATTTGAAAGAATGCTATTACCCTTTATATTCTCATGGTTGACCTATCGGATGTGAGGGAGAAGCCTTAATAAGCTGAATGGCACGAACAACCTCCGATATAATGGGCACTTGATCTGCTTGGGATTTCAATTGTGTAAAAATCTCGCCTTGTGAAGATGAAAAGTAACGGGACGGTAAACGATTTAAAGCAAGTGTCATAATATCTGCCTGACAACGTTCACACGAGCAGGAGATTGCGTTTTTGCTGAGATAATCCTGTAGCACTTTACGAACAAGAACTTCTGTATGGTTATTAAGCTCAATCATTAATAAGTTCACTCCTGTGTAATAGGTAGTACTAATGATAAATGTTTATTATTAAAAGAACAAGTGAATTAACAATGAGCTACTGCCGTTACAGGCCATTCCGATACAAGTATGCCGTATAAGCTAATTCTTCATTCTATGGTTACTCGAGGCGCATCTCTTCCCTTCAGGAAGCAATCGTTCTGCTTGGTTTTCAGGTGATACAAGGGTTAGCGATGTCTGCCGCGATTGCTCATGGCAGCCCTTGGGGAATTTCTTGTGGATACTAACCTTTTCAGTTAATAAAGGCGCGACGTGATTCGAAAAGAATAGCCTACAAACATCAAACAGGTACCCTCTAACCCGAATATAGCCTAAACCAATTTTTCAGAACAAGAGAAAATCGTAAGGCAGGGAGAAATATGCTAACATAATGACCATGCCCTACGGCATAATATATAATCTCCCTTAATTATTTTGCTCTCATCGGTGGGGGTTATTTTTTTGCACAAGCACAAAAAAATCCTTATTGGCATATTTTGGAGTGTAGTCAAAAAGAGGGGGGATTTGAACAATGATTCATCATGTCAAAAAAGGTGAAACTTTGCATCATATAGCTATGCATCATGGGACGACCATACGTCATTTACTATCTTTAAATCCAAGTATTACAAATCCTAATCTGATTTATCCTGGACAAAGAATTAATGTAGGTACTTGTAAGTGTAGGTAGATCAGGTTTGCAAGTTATTTATAGTAAGAGAAAAAGGAGAGCTATCAACTCTCCTTTTTTAAGCAAATAAAATGCCAGTTATGAAATTTGATGGATGGAATAAAGTGGATAATACGGTGGACAACCTGTTAATTTAATGTGGATAGTTTAAAAAGGAGATTAATAATTACTTCCCGAATTATTAGTTTCCGAAACCAAGGGATAAGGAACCGGATGATCTATGACCGTCCTGAATGCCACAATAAGGAATGCCTGGGCTAGCTCGAAATTATCAAACCATGCGATTGCTTTAACAGGATCTTCATCTATCCATGCCATCCATCCATTTGAGGTTTGAGTAACATAATAATTTATCCCATGGTCAAAGATTATTGAAGTGCTTGCAATTAACAATTTATTATACGATTCAAAGCCGTTTTGTTTAGCAAATTGTTCTTTTGTCATTAATCAATACCTACCTTTCGAAAGTTATTATTTCCGGAAAAAAGATAAAACTTCCATGATCATAATAAATTAGAGAGGTTAATCCTTCGGGATGATCTTACGTTTGCTAGCGCTAATGAATAGATTTTCGACTTAATAATATATACTAGTCGGTATTTGTCGGAATTTTATTATAGAAATAATTAACTATTTATTTGATAATTAATAATGAAATTAATACATAAAGGAGTGTCAAATTTTGAAGAAATTTTCTTTTCTGCTTTGCGTCTTTCTGGTTTTTCTCTTCGGTATCATTCTCACTGGTTGCGGAGGAACAACAAAAGAAACCAATGCTCCGCCGTCGAATCAACCATCAGCAAACACACAGACCCCGAAGGAAGAAACAATATCTGAACTATTTACTAAGGGTCAAAAACTAGAGGGTATTAGTTACGACTGTGTTGTATCCGAAAAGGGAAATGCAACATTAAACAGCAAGGTCTGGATGCAAGGAACTAAGATGAAATTTGAGGTTGCGGTTGAAGGACAAAATATGATTACTTTTATAGATGGGGATTCTATTATTGGTTATAACCCAGATCAAAAAACTGCTTTTAAACTTTCGATCGATAAAGCAAAACAAGCCAAAACTCCAAACGATTATCTCAAAGAAGCTAACTCTCAAACCGATAAAATTAAGTCTCAGGGAACAATTGTTTATGAAGGGGTTAAATGCAGGGTGATTAGTTTAGCTGGCCCAGATGGAAAAGAAATTACTAAAATGTGGATTAGGGAGGATTACGGGATACCAGTTAGAGTTGAAAATGTAGGCCCAGATGGAAACAAAAGTGTACTTGAGTATAAAAACATGAAAGTTGGGCCATTACCCGAAGCCACCTTTAAACTCCCCGACGGAGTTAAAGTGACTGACATTAGTGAATTAACCAAGCAATTACCTCAGATTCCCGAATTGCCTAAGAGTAACTAGCTCAGTTTTTGGTGCTACTATATTTCTGATTGGAGCCTTTTTTATTCACTTATATAAGTGATTCTTCTCCCCCCTTTTCGAGGGGGGATTTTTTTTTGAACTGTACAGACCCCATGCCACGGCGTCAAATATTGAATTATAAAATGTAAACGTTGCGTGACAATAAAGGGCATGTTCGCATAACCTAATTGTAGAAAGGAAATTTGGATATTATAGCCTATTTTTTAGAGGCGATGTACCAGAAAGGAGACTAAAGTGTGAACGCAAAAGGGTTAAGTTTTAGTGCTTTTATTGCTTCCGTGGGAACTATTCTGTGCTCGTCTTTAGGAGGGTGGGATGCTACCTTGAAAGTACTCGTTGTTCTCATGGTTCTAGATTACGTAACAGGGGTATTAGGTGCAATCAAAAATAAACAAGTGAACAGTGAGATAATGTTTTGGGGAGGATTCCGAAAGGGGCTTATCCTTGCTGTTGTGGTTGTAGCGGTCCTGCTCGACCAAATGGTTGGTAACTCAGAACCCATTCTTCGGACATTATCTATTTACTTTTACGTAGCGAGAGAAGGAATATCTGTGACGGAGAACTTAGGGATCCTTGGGGTGCCTTTGCCAACTAGTATTAGTCGAGTGCTAACTCAACTTCAAAAAGATGAAATTGATAAAAAATAATAGTTTGTATTAACACGTTGCATCGGATCGTGGGATAGTTTGGGCTGTCCCATTTTGCGTTTAACACTACACAACTTATTGCGAACTGACAATTAATGCTTTACGAATTCTTCGTAAAAAATTCATGAAGCGGTAAAAGATTTGGTTTAAAGACAAATATTAAACAGAGATGTAGTGCTAAATTAAGAAGAAAAAAACAGATTGGATTAGTGTGTATATTGTATAACGAAATAAAGCCCTAGACACGGTTATCCAAGGAAGTTATAATTAATAAACTTGTAAAACCGAGAGAGCAACGAGGCTCTAAAAGGCGCTGTTTTGAAAGCGCCCTTTAGAGCCTCGTTTTTTTGCCATTCGGAAAGAAACTTGCAGGTGAACAGGGAGGGGAAAGAGTGACAACTCTAAGCGCAGGAGATATTTCTTTCGTAGTTACATGTACCATCTTAGTCTTTCTAATGACCCCTGGGTTAGCTTTGTTTTATGGAGGAATGGTTAGAAAACGTAATGTTCTTTCTATCATGATGCAAAGTTATGCTGCCATAGGGTTAGTGACAGTTATTTGGGTATTATTTGGATATTCTTTAGCATTTGGACCGGACCACGGCCACTTAATAGGCAGCTTTGATTGGTTGGCACTTAGAGGGGTAGGCCTTTCGCCTAATCCTGATTATGCTCCGACAATTCCGCATTTGCTGTTCTTCTTGTTCCAGCTGATGTTTGCAATTATTACACCGGCGGTCATAAGTGGGGCAACTGCTGAAAGGCTTCGCTTCCCAGCGTTCATATTGTTTGTGCTCTTTTGGAGTACACTCGTGTATATACCACTAGTACATTGGGTTTGGGGAGTCGGCGGATGGATGAGAGATCTTGGCGTATTAGATTATGCCGGAGGTACGGTAGTAGAAATGGCTTCAGGAGTGTCAGGGTTGGTAGCAGCTTTGATGATAGGTAAACGCTTAAAAGTAGGATATGAGTGGAATATCCCACATCATATGCCGAACGTTCTTTTCGGAGCTGGACTATTGTGGTTTGGGTGGTTCGGGTTCAACGCAGGCGGTGCGATGGGCGCCAATGGTATAGCAGTGCTTGCCCTCGCGACAACCCAAATCGCCGCATCAGCTGGAATGATCGGATGGGCCCTAGTGGAATGGCTTCATCGTCGTCAAATAACTGTTTTTGGTGCAGCTAGCGGAATGATATCTGCGCTCGTAGCAATCACACCTGCAGCAGGGTTTGTCTCAATCGGTAGTTCGCTCCTCATTGGGTTTATTGCCGGGGGAGTGTGTTATTTAGCAATAAGCTTTCTGAAAGTAAGGCTGGGATATGACGATGCGTTAGATGTTTTTGGAATACATGGGATTGGGGGGACCTGGGGAACAATTGCAACGGGGCTTTTTGCGGATCTGAGCCTGAATCCTCAAGGCAAAAACGGTTTGCTTAATGGAGGAGGAATTGAACCTGTTTTAATTCAACTCCTTGCAGTGGTAGCCACCTATTTGTTTGTAGGTGGGATGACTTTTCTAGTTTTGAAGGGAATAGGTATGATCACTCCACTCAGGGCAACCGATGATGAGCAAGTTAATGGCTTAGATTTGACTCAACATAGGGAAAATGCTTATCCTGATTTTGAGCTTAATGAGACGGTTGCAATCTAAACAGCATCGTTGCCGTGTTCACCCGTTCGGATACGGATCGTTTCGGCAACATCAAAGACGAAGATTTTTCCGTCTCCAAATTTTCCTGTTTTAGCGATATTGACGATTGTTGTGATGACTTTATCGGCTATTTCATTTGCTATTACAACCTCGAGTTTTATCTTCGGTAAAAGCCTAGTTTCAATTTCTTGACCTCGGTAAATTTGAGTATACCCTTTCTGATTTCCAAAACCCAGAACATTAGAGACAGTCATCCCTTTTACACCAATGTCTGCCAGAGCGTTTTTAACAGCATCCATTTTTTCTGGCCTTATAATAGCCTCGATTTTTTTCATACTTCCACCTTGATTTCCTTAAAAATTAATTATTACTTTTTGTTAATTCAAAAAGAATAAACTATATTCTCCTGAATCAAAGTATAATCCTTTTTAGTATATCAGAAAGATTTCCTTTATGAACAAGTATTTATGAAAAAACCGGGCTTATGCCCGGTTTTGAGGTGTCTTTTTTTTGAAAGGGGAGTTTTTTCCTCTGTCTGGTTTACCAGTCTGCGCTTTATCGGTTGCTTTATTTGACATTACAATGCCCTCCCTTTTAGACATATAGATTCATGCTCACCCCTTATGCGTCGTTTCTTTATCCCGACCATAATCTGTCCGACCGTCCAGATCTGGTTCGTGGCTATAGGGGAGATCTTCGCGTTTAGGAAATGGTCTTTTACTTGGTTTCGGCTGATCCATAGTATTCCTCCTTTGAAGTTGGAATACGTTTAGGATACCCGATGAATCAATAATTATGTTGAGCTTTTAAAGCTAGCAGGGTACTATTGCTCACTTGTAGCTTGAACTGTGAATTATCATTATGGATTGGTATATAAATCATATTGACAGGACATAAGACAAATGTTAGACTCAGCGTAATGAATTGAATAAAATGCTCTTATCCGGAGTGGTGGAGGGACTGGCCCAATGAAACCCGGCAACCCGCTTTGAACGCAATGATTTTTATAGCTTGCTCAAAGCATGGTGCTAATTCTTGCAGGAGAGATTCTTCTGGCAGATAAGAGGAGCGTCGATTATAAGTAATTTTGGCCTCTTCTATCTGGAAGAGGCCTTTTCTATATTATCACGGCACCTTGCCATCCTGCAAGAATGCTAATACGTGCGAAGACAGTGTCTTCGGGCAGGTGCTCTAATCTCAAACATCCTTGTTTGAGTCTTGGTCAGCGAATTACAATGACAGTAACGACACACGAAGTGTCTAATGACAAATCTGGAGGTGGGGAAGTTCATGAGTGTTGAAAAGACGTACGCCGAGATCAATGCCAAGATTAGATCCGGCAAAGCAGTCGTCGTGACTGCAGAGGAACTCATCGCCCTGGTAGAGGAAAAAGGCCTCTCCAAAGCAGCCCAAGAAGTCGACGTGGTAACAACTGGAACCTTTGCACCCATGTGTTCCTCAGGTGCTTTTTTAAGTTTTGGGCATACAAAACCACGGATGAAAATGCAGAAAGTATGGCTAAATGGGGTATCCGCCTATACAGGCATTGCGGCAGTTGATGCCTATATTGGTGCGACTGAGATGCATGAAGACGACCCACTAAATAGCAATTACCCCGGTGAATTTAGGTACGGCGGAGGCCATGTCATTCATGATCTGGTCGCACGCAAGCCAGTCAAATTAAAAGCCTTGGGATATGGTACAGATTGTTACCCACGCCGCAATTTGGAAACCACCATTACTTTAGATGACATCAATGAAGCAATTCTTTTCAATCCTCGAAATTGCTATCAGAATTACAACTGTGCGGTGAACTTGACAGATAGAACGATATATACCTATATGGGAATGATTAAACCTCATTTGGGGAGCGCTAATTTTTCAACATCAGGTCAATTAAGCCCACTGTTAAAGGACCCTCATTTTAAGACGATCGGGGTAGGTACAAAGATTTTTCTCGGTGGTGGGGTCGGGTACGTGGCTTGGAACGGAACACAGCACTTTCCATCGATAATGATCGATGAAGGGAAGGAACTTGGTGGCGCAGGGGGAACCCTTGCGGTCACTGGGGATCTGAAACAAATGAGTCCAAGATGGCTTGTCGGAACCAGTTATTTAGGATACGGTGCAACTCTTAGTGTGGGGATCGGAATTCCCATCCCTATTCTCAATGAAGAAATTGCTCGGTACGCAGCCATGAAGGATGAAGAACTATTCGCTCCAATTGTGGACTATGGAGAAGCCTATCCTTCATTTACACCGGGCAATCTGGGGTATGTCAGCTATGCAGACCTCAAGAGTGGAAAGATCCAGGTGAATGGCAAGGAAATAGCTACTGCTCCGTTATCAAGTATGCCACGAGCCCGTGAAATCGCCTCAACCTTAAAGGGTTGGATTCAAAAAGGAGAATTTCTCCTGACTGAACCAGTCAAAGCTCTTCCCTCACCCGCTGACGGCTTTATCGCTCACAGTATAAAGGAGGCTTGATAAAATGTCGCCGAAGAGAATTGTTTTGCGTTTTGGGATCGATACCACTGTTAAACCGATTGTTTATCGTTTGGTTAAAGATTACGACTTAGTAGTTAATATTATGAAAGCAGACGTTAATCCTCAAAAAGAAGGTATGATGGTCTTAGAGGTAACTGGGGATCAAAGTGAAAAAGGCTTAAACTATTTGCGCGGGCTGGGGATTTCGGTGCAAGACCTTAACCAAGGAATCGTCCGGAATGAAGAAAAGTGTGTCATGTGCGGGGCGTGTACAGGGGTTTGTCCCACCGGTGCCTTATATATGGAACGCCCATCTATGGAGGTTCGCTTTGATGGAGACCAATGCATTGTCTGCCTACTTTGTACGAAAGTCTGCCCGATGAAGGCCATGGAGGTTCATTTGTAATTTGGATTACACAGAACGTTTTTATAGGCAGGATCACCGCCAGGTGGATCTGGTACATTTTCAGCTGGCAGTGGCGGAAACTGACCTTGATATCGGGGTTCGCAAAGAACGGTTTTCGGCTGAACTAGTTGAATGGGTAAAAGAGACGATCCGGGCCTGCCGTAGACCACTTGAGGACTATATCCAGAGAGACCCCGGTTTTCTGAGTGCCATAACGCCCTACACGGTTTTGCCGGATGCCCCCTTGATGGTTCAAACTATGGCAGAAGCTGGGCGTCTTGCCGGGGTGGGACCAATGGCTGCGGTCGCCGGTGCCGTTTCAGAGTGGGTCGGGAAATTAATTGCCAAACGCTCCAGGGACGTGATTGTGGAAAATGGCGGAGATATCTTCATACGTACGAGCCGTATACGTAAGGTCGGGATTTTCGCAGGGGATTCACCGCTGACTAATCGGCTGGCTATTGAGGTCCGTCCAGACGAAACTCCCCTCGGGATTTGTACTTCGTCCGGCAAGGTGGGGCCTTCCCTGAGCTTTGGTAAAGCCGATGCCGTTGTCGTCCTCTCTCCCTCGGTGGCTCTAGCCGATGCGGTTGCTACGGCCTGCGGGAACTTTGTTCAGTCGATGGACGATTTGGAAAGAGCTCTCGAATTTGCTTCAGAGATCATAGGGGTTAAGGGTGTTCTAATCATTAAAGATGATCGTTTAGCGGTTTGGGGAAAAGTGAAGCTACTCCCGATGTAATACAGTAGGGGCAATTTATGAATTGCCCCTACTGTATTCTCAGAAATTAATAGAATTTAAGAAGGGAAGGGGTAAGCCAGTGCTTGGTAACTCTTCCTTTTAAACTAAGATAATAGATAATGCTAGAAAGATAATAAATAGAAAGAAACCTCCCCGTCGGGAGGTTTAATTTTTTGCGCTAATATCTTTAGTTTCTTTATATAACTTGTACAACACAAATTTAGCACGAATCATGGAAGTAATCAATGCCCAGTTTTTGGGATTAATCGAAATGGTTTAAATTTTAGTCTATTCTTGCGGTTAAACCGATAGAATAGGTTGACAGCTCTTTGTTAATCACCCGATGATGGAGGGTTTTGAGATGGAAAAGAAACTAATAGGGATGTTTAATAAACTATATAATGGGGATTTCCAAAGAAAAAGTGAGACCCATTCAATTTTTCCGGATGCATGGCTTCAAATTGGCGGAAATCACCAAACTAGCTGGAAATTTGCAGATATCAAGAAAATACCTAGTTTGGAGATAAAAAATTTGACTGCTCTCAGAGCAGGAATCATCCAAACCTACGAGGCTTCTCTAGACGTTCGAAAAGATGAAGATTGGCAGATATTTATGGTTCTCAAAAGTGGTATGCCTGATCTAAAGGCCTATTTACGTATGTACCCTATTAGTTCAAACGGTGACATATCTAAGCCGTGGGAATTTAGCTTTAGTCTTGGGATGAAGCAAGAGCAGTTAAAGCAAGTCGTAAGTGTAGGTTCTGAGATTCAGTTTCTGCGTTTGGAGATGGGCGTTTTAGGACCGGGGGACTTATATATATATAAATTAATCGCGTATCCCCTTACACCAAATCGTATGAAAAGGCGAGTAACAATGGCAAAGAAGGAGATTCATCATATTAACACCATCGGAGAGATAATTAAACCGATTCATCTTGCTGCACCAATTCCTTTAAAGCTTCCCGTAACGGTCCAGGCTAATGTTAATGCCGATATTCGAAATCTCACAACGACTCGTGACAGGGTGCAAATTTGCGGAAGCAGTCAGGTTCCTTTAGCCACGTCAAGTAGCGGTCGTGCTCAAGTTGAAATTTTTGGCCACGGGTTTCATGAAAGCCTCGAAGATGTTACAGCTAGCCAAACAATGTCCGAAACAACAACTCGGGATGTTTCTGCTTTACCTCGCTTTTCCTTTGCAGTGTATAATTTCGGGACAGACCCTGCGCATGTACAGGCAGAGCTTAGCCCTGATGGTGTTCATTGGAGGAGTGAGGGTGATCGATTAGAGGTCGGTCCTGGAAAATTAGTCATTGTCTCATCTAAAAATTTTCTGCGTTATACAAGGTTATCTTATTGGGCGGATGGTTTAACTACTTTAAGAATCTGGGTTCAGGCTCAAAATTAAGGGACTTGTGAGGGCCTTGTGTGACACAGCGCTCGGTACATACGACGCAGAGCAAACTAACCGTGTAAGCTCTAATAGAAGGCACGGGGTTCCCGCCAAATGCGCCAATCCACACTGCAGGAGTATGCGTAATGAGTTGCAGTGTGGCGATAAGCTCGTTCCTTCGCCACGAAGTATCATTTTGGGTGTGTGGCTCGGCAATACTCTCCACTGGAGAGTATCGTGCTTATCGTCATGGCGCAATGGCGGCAGCTCACATCCTTGTTCGCTGCCCCGTATCTGGGGTCGCTTACACGGAAGTTTGCAAGACTGCTTACGTAAAGACGTCGCACTCGTGTCACACTGCGCCCTGTGCTGGGGCGGGGAACGGAAAGATGGGGAGGCGGGCTGTTTGTGAGACGGCACATTCTATGTGCACCGTCCTGTAGCTGGGATTGTTTTGTCGGCGTTTACTATTTGCAAGTTTCACGGACGACGGTTCTTGACTTGCACAAAATTAGGTATGGGTACGTACTTTATAGATAGGAATTAAATCAAATTCTAATTAAAGAAAGATCGTATTAGGTTTAAAGGTGGGGAGGAAATGACTGAAACAAACCAAGTCTATAATAGTCATTTCCTCTTGTGGCAAGAAAGCAAGCCGGATTTTCCGGACGGATGGGTTCAAACAGGTGGAGATAGGGCAACAAAGTGGGAGTGGGTTGGCACCCCAGAAGGTCCAAGGGCTATTAAGATTATTCATCCGTCGGGGCCGAGAGCGGGGATCATTCTAGAAAATAGCGTTGTGATACCTGCTGGAGAAGATCAGAGATGGAAAATTAGAGTTATTCTTCAGTCGTATCCAGCGGAGGTTACTTGCTATATTCGAGTTTATCTGGGTGCTGTAAGCCAAAATATATTTTCTGTCCGACCAAGTTCAGAGCCAGAAGTATATACCCGGGTTTTTTCCACTCCTGTAGGAGTGACAGGAATTCGAGTCGAGGTTGGGATTCTCGGCGAGGGAATAATTATTGTTCACGAGATTCAAGGATGGAGGCTCTACCCCAAGCGAGAATTACGGCTAGATGAAAAGGGACAAATATACGTCCGCCACGTAGATTCCATTGGGAAGATTCAAACACCTGTTTCGGTAAGACTGGTTAGCCCTCTTCCTATACCAGTCGATGTAAAAACACCTATAAATACTGACTTGCGGGATTTGAGGCCTTCTCGCGATGGTATAAGAATCTATGGCAGTAATGGAAATCCTATTGAATCAACGATAGATGGTTTAGTTCAAATCAAGATGTCTGGAAGAAAGTATGTTCAAAGTGCAGAAACGGTAACTGCTTCCGATGTCATTGCTGCAATCATGCCTAAAGACGTATCCGAGGTAGGTGTATATTCCTATGCTGTTCATAATGTTGGCACGGAAGGTGTATTGGTGCAACTACAAATTAGTCCGGATGGAACAATTTGGACGGAGGATGATTTGGAACACGAGATATTACCGGGAGCACTTGAGGTTTTTACCCCAAATCGCTTTCTCCGTTATATACGCTTAGTTTATCGTTCTCAAGTTCCTAACCCTCTTACGATTTGGTTTCAGGCACAGGTGTAAGGGGACTTGTGTGCGTGTCACACTGCGTCCTGGGCCTGGAGCGGGGAACGGCTAGACCTGCTTTGGAGATTTCATGTGCACCGTCTGCGTGCAAGTTGGAGATGATTCTTTACGACGGGCCTTGTGATAGGAAAGGGAGCAAATTTTGCTCATGACTTTTTTCATTCTTTTGTTAATCATTTATCCATGCAACTAGGGTGGGATTGGGATCCAAGATCGATCGGTATTGTTCCAAATTACCATAAGTACCGTGGGGATCGAGTTGTTTATATCGGTAATATTTCGCTAAGCGGTCTTGGGGCCGGACCCAGCCAAGGTGTTTTATTCGCAGCGGGCTTGTTACTTCTCGCAAGTCCATGATATTTTTGGGAAATCTCCCGCAATGTTGGGGGGTTTCTTGCCATTCACCACAGAAGCCGGGAATATTGCGTACGATAAAGGGACGATACCATTTATGGGCTTGCCAAAGCGAATCCTCACGATAGTGGGTTTCTGTCCACAGGTCATACAGACGAAAAGAAAAGTAATCTATATTTGAAGAGTGGGTTAATAATTCTCGCAGCTGTTTAGGAGCATCTTCTTCGAACATTTCATCCGCGTCTAAAATAATTATCCATTCCGGTTGGGTGCTTAAGGCCATTTCCCAGAGTTGTTTCCGTAGGAGTATTTCGTTATGAAACAGGGGTTCCTTATTCGAGTGGAGGTTTAAGGGAATTCCTTGAAGGATTTCTTGACATAGTAGGGCAGTATTGTCCTCACTGGCATCGTCTAAGATAACTGCATGGTCAATGTACTCAGTGGCCTGTTTTAAGACCATTTCTAAGTGGCGGCCGGATTCATTGCGAACTAACATCGCAAAAGTGATCTTACCCGGACTAACTGTCTGAAGGGGATGTGCTTTGGTTTTAGCATCCAGAGTCTTCCGCTGGTCATGGAGGGCAAAGTGTTCCTGTAGCCAAGAATGGCGAGATGGGACAGCCGGTACCTGTGGCTTGGCGTAAGCAAGGTTTTCTTTATACTCTTGCAGTTTTTCGAGTTCTGATTCGCGATAGATATGAAAAGGCGGGTAATGCGTGTCTGCATAAAGTTCAAGCCCTAAGGCTACAGCTCGAACACAGAAGTGGCGATCTTCGCCAGTTAACCCTAAATTATATATTTCTTGAAAAGATACTCCTCGTTTCAGGGCGTTACGAGTAATAAGTGTACAAGCACCTAACCCACCGACTTTATAGGTTCCTGGATGGGAAAGCATTTGTAGAAATTCTCGGGTTCTTTTGTCAATTTCCGCTTCACTAAGAGGTTCCCCTCTGCTCGATTCATACAGTGTGTACTGATCCCGAATCCATACTTGGGGAAGTGGGATAAGTTCGGGCTTCCAACGAGTCCAATAGACCTCTGATACAATATCTTTTTTAAGTGAAAGCAGATGGGGTAGGGAATTGGGATCTAGGTAGAGATCTGAGTCGACGAGAAATAGGTAATCGTACCCTTCGTCGAGAGCAATTTTAATAAAGCGATCTTTATAACGAGCAACCTTCCAAACTAAATCCTCCTGCCAATAATGAGTTGACTCATCACGATGGTAATCTTCCTCGTGATCGCCAGAGAAAATCCGGACATTCGATCGTTCAAGTGCAAACTGGGAGAGTAAAGTATGGTCATTATGGTCATCAATAAAGGCAAAATCGAGTTCCACTTGGCTAGCCTCTAAGCGGATGAGTGAATACAAAAATTCAGAAAGGATTCTTTCTTTTTGTTTAACTGGGCTGGCAATGAGAACACGATGTTTCATTATTTGCAACTCCCTTCCCTAAAAAAACCATTTTTCCAAGAATCGTTTATCCTTTTTCAAGACGCCCACTTTTATAAGTGGGCGTGAGTTCACTAAAGCGTGACAAAGAATAAGAGGGCTTCCTTCAGAGCGCAATTAATTTTGTTCTTGGTATTGAAATGCATAGGCTCCATGTCTTGTTTCTCTATGGCTAAACTACAGAGATGGATTTCCTTAAGGGCGAGTGTCAAATAATTATCGGCAACGTTCTTTGCATTTTCTGAATTGGACTCACTCGTTCTAGTCCCGAAGATCTCAAGGAGATGGTCGAAGTCCTCAACCGCTTCGTGGTAGTTCGTTTGGAAGAGGTAAGCGGTTCCTCTGAGAAAAAGGAAATCCGATTGGTCTGGGTACATACTCAAAGCCTTAGTTAAAAAGTCAATTAATTTTATTGTTTCTTCGAGGCGGAGATAGCCAAATGCAATATTGAGGAGAACATCTTCAAAATAACCCTCGTTACCCGACAAGCGCGTTAAGGCCTTTGTAAGATGTTTTAGCCCCACGTTTATAGAGTTTTGTTGATAATATTCGAGTCCTAGGCAGAAGAGGAGGAAAGGATTGTCCGGATTCTTATCGAGTTCCTTCATAAGGATATTACTGTTTCGAGAAAATTTCCCTTTTGATTGTAGACGATCATTAAGGTAACCATAGTGATTAAGCGTGAGAGGGGCGGAGGCTAAACCACTGCCGTTATTCGCTCTAAGAATAGAAGGGACAACTTGTTCATGAATTGTTCCCTCAAATTGATAAATGGGTTTATTTCGAAATAAACGCACAACTTGATCTCGGAATTCACCCATGGTTGGGTCAAGGATATTTTTAATATGGATAAAATACCCTTCAATCTGGACGTTGTTTAAGAGTTCATAGAAGGTTTCGAGGTTTACAGATTCGAGAACTTCGTCTGCATCCAGGACCAAGATCCAATCAGACGAAGCTTGTTTTAAGGCGAAGTTTCTAGCAACAGAAAAGTCATTCGTCCAATTTAAATGTAGTAATTTGGCTCCAGCGGATAGAGCTAATTGGGGAGTGTTGTCGGTACTTCCCGTATCAACAACAATAATTTCATCTATTAAATTCCAGACGCTTCGGATCGCAGCGAGCAGGCAGTCTTCTTCGTCTTTAACGATCATGCATAAGCTTAAAGTCTGTTTAGTGTTCATTGGTTATCCAACTATCACCAAACTTGACTTTAAAGTGGTTGTTTAAATCTTGTACCCGCTGGCCATAGTCATTAAGCAGCTGCGCGAAACCTTTTTCAGTGGATTTCATAAGACGTTCTAAGCCTAGGCTCCAGGCTTTAACTAGGGGGTCGTTTGACATCATATAAGATCGATAACGCTTAAAGTCGAGAAAGAGTTCTGTAGTAGGGGTTAAGGTTTCTTTTCCACGTATGCTAAGCAGATATGGCGGGAGGGTTTCCTTTTGCAAAAGCCGGATTAAACACATCAAAATGTGCGCTTCACGTCGGGTCAATTGATTTTCCCAAAGCATGATCGCCAGGGATTTAGCTTTTAAATAATCACCGAGCAGAGTAAGTGCAATTATCGAGAGTGTCTGGGCAGACGGGTAATAAGAACTGGTCGATGTAATCTGGAATAAAGACACTAACCCTGTGTGCGCTCTTCCGGAATAAATACAATATTTGCCGTAGGATAAAAGGAAGTGTTCATCTCCCTGGAAGCTGTCTTTATGAGTTTCCAAACAGAGATAGGCTTGTTCCACATGATCCGAGAGGAAGAATAAATTCGCAGAGGTGAGGCAGAGAAGATTGTCATCAAGGAAGCCAAGATCTTCTAGGTGTTGATAACAGATAGAAGGCCCTTTTTCACTAAGCAGGAGTAAAAAAAGATTGTATAGGGGGTAAGGATACTTAGGGTTAAACTCAAGAGCCGTTTCATAACCGCCTCTTGCTTCAAGGGCTTTTCCAAGTTTTTCATAACATAAGCCCAAGTGATAGTAAGCTAAGAAGCCTCCCGATCCTGTCAGATGGCTAAATAATGCTGGGGGCTTACCACAATCAATGGCCTGGTTAAACCACTTCAGGGCAATAAGGTATTCTTCCTTTTCTTCGAGGAGAAGTCCACCTAGATAAAAGATATCTGTAAAAGTTGGGTAGTGCAGGCTTGCCTCGAGACAGAGGGAGATGGCTTCATCGAGCCGGTCTAACGCTCTTAAGGATACGAGGAGATATTTTAGAGCAGGCGCACGAAAAAGTAGATTATCATCACTTAGACCGGAATAGGCTCTTTGCAAGAAAGGTAGGGCATAAGCTGACTTACCAAGCATGAGCCACTCAACACCAAGGTAATAATGTAAAAAAAGGTTATGAGGGTCCTCTTGAGAGGCTTTTTTCAGCAGTTGAAGGTTGCGGTGTCTTTTTTGATGACGTATTTTGGGGGTTAATAATTTATGCTTTAGAATGGGTCCCACGGCAAGTTCGACTTTTTGTTGGTCTGGAAGGGTGACCTGTTCATGAATCTTGCCGACGTACTTATAGTTCCCGTTATTTCGGAACAATCTGAGCACATAAAACGTATTATATTCTCCCGTTGAATCTGAAATGGGATTAAGAAGAGGAAGCAAAAAAGCTTCTTTGTCTTTTTCTTTAGTAATCATGGAGTGAAAGCTGAACGAATCTTGGCACTGTACTTCCTCGTCGGCATCCAGTGCCAAGATCCAATCACCTGAAGCGTGTTCAATGGCAAAGTTTCGGGCGGCACTAAAATCGTTGTGCCAAGGAAAGGAATAAACATTTGAGGTATAACGCAGGGCAATGCTAACGGTATTATCGGTCGATCCGGTATCAACGATGATTATTTCATCGACTTTATCTTTAACGCTTTCAAGGCAATCGACTAAATGAGCAGATTCATTTTTTACGATCATGGTGAGGCTAATCCGTACGTTCATGGCTGGACGAAACCTCCTTCGCCAACTTCTGAAACACGTTGTTTTCTGGGTATTTTACCAAGGCTTCCTTTAGAATGTTTTGCCGCCAAGCGGTATAGAGGTTGATAAGACGAATATAGTAGCGAGGAGTATCCGGGTCTATTTCGAGGGCATGTTTATAATGTTGCTCTGCTTCAGTAAGCCGTCCTAAGTGGGAGTATATTTCTGCAAGCTGGAAATGATTTTCAGCCGATTGATTTGTATTAATAACTGCTTGCAAAAACGGGATGGCTCTGCTTTCTTCGCTATAATCCACAAATATTTGGGCAATCTTCTGGTTATATTCGCCCAAGCATTCCGGTTGAAGAGCATGTAAGAAATACATCGCCCGATTGATTTCCTGCATGGCGACCAAGCGTTGGACAATATCAAGCAAAAGTAACATCCCTTCCGGACCCAAAATTATTTGGGGGGAAGGTGCGGTTTTCCCTGAATAGGCTAGAAATAGGGAAATAACATTTTCGGTATCTTGAGCTAATCCGAGAGCATGAAGCTCTTTCCACAGGTTGCGGACTTTCGGGGATTTGTCCTGAATCCAGAAGCAAAACAGCTTATTTACTGTGGCTATAGGGTATTGAGAGCTTCCCGGGCTGAACCCTTCTAGGAGTCTTAATGCTTCAAAGAAGCGTCGTTCCTGAATGAGGCAGATCCCTTTTCTCAGTTTGATGTCGGGTGAAACAGGGAAGCCGGCCTCAGTCTGGTCGAAATAGTGTAAGGCCAGACCATAGGCTCCGTGTCTGTAATATATGTCTCCCATAAGTCGATTGGCTTCGGGCGTGCAGAAATCACAAACCTTTTCCAGGCATTCCCTTGTGTAGTCAGGTTCTTTGGTTGATTTTAGAATGCTAACAAGACTTTCTAAAGCGTGGGTAAAGTGTGCGTTATCGCGTAGGCTATAGAGGTAGTACTTGAGCGCTTCTTCTTCATCTAAAAAGGACTCTGCAATTTTAGCAAGATAATAGTATGACCTAAAACCCCTGATTCCGCCAAAGGAGGCGTATTGCGGGGGCTGTTCAGGCATTGCTAGGGCCTGGAGAAAGGCATTCCGCGCCTGAGAATAATGCTTAAGGTCTAGTAGGATGAGACCGGTATAATAGTAAAGATCCGCATAGTTGGGGAAGAGCTTGAGGCCTAGTGCAGCAGAATTGAGGGCCTCCTGTAGTTGGTCTGAAGACTGCTGAGCCATCACAATATAGCGTATGAGCTTGGGGAGGTAGATTGTATTCGGATCAATGTCAGTTGCAGACTGGATTAAGATGGTGGCCGCTTCCGCATACCGTTCGGCCCGGAAAAGTTCTACGCCATAATGGAATCGCAGTAATCTATTATTAGGGTTTTGCTGAAGTTCCTTTATAATTAACTTCAGGTTACGGTACTTCTTGTCTTTTTCCTCAATTACTTCGTCTAAATAACCGTGATGGATGATAATGAGATCCTCTGCGACCTGATAACGGGCCTTGGGGTTTTCCTCCAGAATCACATCGGCAATTTGTTCGTGAATCGCCCCACGGAAGCGATATTCCTTTTTGTTGCGGAAGAGCCTAAACACAAGATCTGGAACTGTTTCGATCCACCCTTCTTTCCCGAGGTGGTTCATGATTTTTACAAAGTAGCCTTCGGCATTTTGATTTTCAATTAAGTGGATTAAAATCTCTCGGCTATCGGGCGATAACTCTTCATCAGCGTCCAAAAATAATATCCAATCTCCTTGAGCGAGCTCCAAGGAGGCATTCCGGGCATCACTAAAATTATCGTTCCAGGGGAAACGATGAATGATAGCGCCATATTGGTAAGCGATTTCACACGTAGAGTCAGTCGAACCGGTATCGACAACAATAATTTCATTAACAATACTAGACACGCTATTTAAGCAACGGCTTAAATTTTGTCCTTCGTTTTTTACAATCATACACAAACTTATCTTTTCAGCCATAGCTTGTTTGCCTCTCATCTCTTTTTCATTTCAATAATATATGCAAGACAAACTGAAACTTTCCGTCGAGATAGAGAATATCATGTAGTATGTAATCTGGGGAATATTGGATTGCAGGAGAAAGGAAGGAAGAATAGGAGTATGGCAAACTTTAAGATTTTCCAAGACAATCCTGATCAAGTAAAGGTCAAGATATTCGGGGGTAATAATGCAGCATTAAACACAGATTCCTCGGGTAACCTGACAATCACGTCTACTGGTTTGGCAGTTGAGCCACCGACTGGCGGACTGCTTATAACATCCGCAGGGCTGGCAATTACTTCAACGGGCTTGGCAATCGAGCCACCGACAGGTGGTCTGCTCATCACATCCGCCGGACTGGCAATTACGTCATCAGGCTTAGCGATCGAGCCACCGACAGGTGGTCTACTCATCACATCCGCTGGACTGGCAATTACGTCAACGGGCTTGGCAATCGAGCCACCGACCGGCGGTCTGCTCATCACATCTCCAGGACTGTCCATTATCAGTGCTACAACTGATGTATCCGCTACTCTTGCTAATATCACAGATACTACGGGGAGCGGGGATACAACTTATACCGTTTTAGGGGTTCGGGAATGGACCTTTGGTGTAGTCAATGAATCATTAGACCTAAACGCCCAGGCGCTAGTAAAAATGCAGATCAGCCCAGATGGGACAAACTGGTTAGACGAAGCAGGTCCTGTTACGATTAACCAGAACTCATTGACTACTTTAGTCACATCAATATTCTTAAAATATGCGCGAGTATTCTATAGTGCTGTGAATGCAGCGAGTGCGGTTACACTAAATGTTTTCTTCCAGGGAGAATTGTAGAATACGAAGTAAGGAGCCCGGAAATTCCGGGCTCCTTTGTTTTCAATAGTCAATAGACTATGCTCTAGCATTATAATAGGCAACGACATTTGTATTAGTTGTGGCATCTACCTTTAAGCGCGCAAATTTCATGGCAACAGTCGTTGAGGTAATATTATTATTAGATGCTGATACATTTTGGGGACTTGAATTATCTACATAATAGATATCAGTATCTACTGGTGCTACTTGAAGAGTGACGGTTATACTCGAAGAACCGTTATTCCTAATGAAATAGCTATTTTGGCTATATTGACTAATATTTTTTGTTAATAAATACGTTGTTCCTGATGCAACCGTGGTTGTTATAGTGTCCTCTACAAATCCTTGACTACTAATTTGAACAGAATCTTGAGTTCCACTCAGATTTCTAATATCCAAATCTGTTGCCACAACTACAATAGAATCTTGTGCAGAGCTTAAGTTCCTAATATCTAAATCTGTGGCTGTAACAGTAATAATGCTTAATGGAGAGAATAAAAACAAACCGTTGGAGTCGACCGCTATTGGTTTAAATACACTTCCATCAATTCCATATATCATGGTCTTTAACTTGCTAGCATCCGAATTAAAGACTAAATAATTAGGCATAGATTTCAATCCCTTTTTCTCTAAGATTTTAATCCAATGATTATGAGTTTTTATGATTGCCCAAAGTAATTAACTGTTACACTTCCGAATAAAAGTGCAGACACTTTTATTCGTGCATATTTCAATGTATTACTTGGGTTAAATATTGTTGCGCCTCCTACTATTAAATCAAATTGACTGCCACTATTTACAAAATAGCTTTCAGTATTACTTGGTGCAATCTGGAGTGTTACAGTCACTGCTACTCCCCCAGTATTTCTAACTAGATAAATATTTTTTGAATAATTACTGGTATCCTTAGTAAGGAAGGTACGAGTTCCAAGCGCAACAATAGTACCCGAATCAAAATCCTCTACATAGGATTTGTTGTAAATTTGAATCGAATCCTGGTTTCCATCTAAACTTCGAATATCTAAATCATTGGCTGTAATAATTGCATTATCCCTTGTCACATTTAAATTCCTGATATCTAAATTACTAGCTTCAACATTAATAGTTAGTAAGGGAGACAAAATCAACTTTCCATTTGAATCTATGCTAAATATCTTGTTATTGTTATCTTCGTCAGTTCCATATAAGGTTGACGATAAGTTGTTGCTTGTAACGTCAAATATTTTATTATTTACCTTAATCCCCCCTATTCTGTTAAGTATATTTATCTTATTTAAGATAAATATATTAAAATTTCCAATAACTTGTTCCATCTTAAATTTTGTTATATTCCTTGGCCATATCATCTGATTTCAGATTGCTCAATTACTAACACATTGGTATTAACCATTTGGAAAGAGGATACAAACTGGCAGGCCCATGATGTTCCTCATAGTTATTTTACTGAAGGAGCCCGGAAATTCCGGGCTCTTAAGCGTTTAGTCTGGATTAAGCAGAAGTTTGAATTGAGGTTGTTACCCTTAACGGAACAACTTCGGTTACCACAACCAATCAGTTTAGTCAGCTTGACATCATTAATTCGGTTGCCACTGGTTCAGGTGGTGTGCTGTCGGTACAATTTCAGTAACCAATACTGGGGGAACAACGACTTTTGGAGCAATTGCACAGGATAATAATGCATGGAGATCAGGGAGGGTCTTTACAGATAAGAATGCCACTGGGTATATCTTTCAGTGGTCCATTGGTTCATATAATGCTGCCGTAAGGTTTCATCTAAGAGTCAATCATATCGCAGGGAATTATCTGGCTCTTATCTCCCGATCAATGGGAATAGCTGATAATAGTACAATTGATTTTAATTTCTATTCGCGGGGTCTAAATCCACCGCCTTTAGGCGGTATAAGCTTTAAGCCTTAAAAAACTGAGAAGATAGGGCATACTAAACTCCAAAAA
>LOEW01000239.1 GCA_001516045.1 Desulfosporosinus sp. BRH_c37 | reverse complement strand
AGGGCAGGTTTAGACACGTAGTCTCTGCGGTAGCCAGGCTATCATAGTGCTGGTAAGCACCTTAGACCCTATGGCTTTGCGTCCCTGTCTTTTGACAGGTTTGCCCTTAGCGCTGATAATTCATTTGTAAGCTATTCGCATGAAATTGAAGCATGTAAATTTTCCTAATACCAATAACTTGGACCCGTGTAAGAAGTCTGTTCTACCAGGACATCATCCTGATAAACTGCTCCGCTTGAAACCAGGCGGTAATAATAACCGCTCATTACATACCACTTTTGATTCAGATAGCCGCTGTTGCTGTAAGTAGTGCTTGTCCAGCTATTGACTGCCTGCCAGCTTCCATTGATGTATTGTTGAATGCTGGCATTAATGACTACTTTGTTTATATTGCTACGTGCATAGAGGCTTGTATCAAATTGAGCTAGTCCGCTGCCGGAAATTTCAAAGGAATTTGTGAATTCCGTGATGCTGACCCATAATGGTCCTATTTCTGAGTTGGTTACTTGATTTGTCCCGAGGGCAAACGCCTGCATGGGAGCCACGCAAAGAATTAAAAGTGACAGGACGAGTACTGCTGCTCTCTTTCTCATAAAAATCACCTCCCCTCATTTATCCCTTCATACAAATAAACGAAAGAAGGCGGCTTTTTGTGACACTTTTATTGGGAAAATTTCCATTATTTTTTGTTTATACTTTCAGCCATTTTAATCATCTCTGCTTTATCTACTTCTCCTATAAGAGAAAACAGAAATTCTTCCTTCCATACAATACTGACAAGTCCTTGTTTCTCGGCTAAAAGTGCATCGCTGTTGTGTATCGAAATATTTTGTACAGTGGCATCTTCTGTATCTACTCTTAGGTCTGTATCGCTACTTCGATACTGGGTGAATCGAATGGTTTGGCCTTGCTCATTTGAATAATAAATAGCATTTAACATATCACGTTCTTCTGTTTTAACAACTTTAAAACCATGGGGAATGTAGTTGGGAACATATCCACTCCAGTTCGGCGGGATTTGCTCGGTAGCCTGTTTCGTTTGACCGTTATTTTCGTCTGTCGTTTGAATGCTGGTGTATTGATTCTGGATATTCAGAATGATATTTAATGCTTTCACTCTTAAAGCTTGAACACTAGCCACGACTATAGTAAAACTCCCTAACAAGACGAGCAAAAAGATCGCTGCTTTTGGCAGGAACCTGACGGTCCTTTTTCTTATTTTGTTAAATGTTTCATTTCTGTCATGCCTGGCAATCAGTCTCATCATTTTCCGGTCAAATTCAGGCGGAAGGGCAAAATCAGGAGCAGAATCATCCTCAATCGAATTCTCAGCGATTATGTTTTCGACATGACAGGCAGCGGCATATTCGAAGAGTGCTTCCAGCATTTTTTCCTTTGCTTGCACCTTCGCTGATTCGTGTTCACTCATGATTTGTCGCCTCCTGTTACCTGAGATAATAATTTGATCAGACTCTTTCTGGCCCGGTGAAGCCGTGTTCGGATGTTTTCAGGTGTAATATTTAAAATCCGGGATATTTCCTTATCTTCATAGTGATAAAAAAATTTAAGTGAAAGAATATCGGCATAAGACGGATGTAATTCCTTAATTTTTTCTGCCACTCTGGTAAAAGTTTCATTATTCATGAGAATTTCTTCAATACTTGGTCCCGATTCGGATAAATCTTCTTCAATCTCTTCGATAGAAACGCTGTATTGCTTTTTCCTCAGTCGATAGATATCAATGGAAACGTTTCTAACAATAATAACGAATAAAGCCTTTATTTTATTACAGTCAGTTCCAATGATCTTTTCAAGATTATTGGAAATATTGATAAAAGCTTCCTGAACTGCGTCCTGAGCCAGATGTTCATCATTTAAAATCCTATATGCTACCTTATACATCCAAGAAGCATGTTCTTCATACAAAGCTTCTAGCCTGCTGCAGTTTTCTTTATTTTTTATCGCAGCAAAAATAATTAACATGCACTTTTCTCCTTTTTCATATTAAATAGTTAAAGCAATATGATGTTTTGCAATCATATTGCCCTAAATAAACCTTCTAATGAAGTAACGCCAACGTGCGTGGAGACGATGAAAGTAATATAAATTACCATATTGGCAGTGTCAAATTTTCATAAACCGGCATATGTGCCACTCATCCGCAAGTAACGGCCCAGGCGGTAAATACCGCCCTCCCCCATGAACTAATGCCTCACTACGCCATCCATTTGTATAAATGTGTAATACTGTTTGGTTATACACTTTTACGATCCTTGCCAAGAACAGCGAATGGGACACCTCTGCCCTCCTAGCGGTCGGCAAGATGCCTCATCAAAGCTTCCCCTTCTCGAAATTGTTGGGCAAGAATCTTCTGGACATTCTCCAGAATCGTCAATACTTCAGGGTATTTGATGCGATACATGACTTTTAAGCCCACTTTAGTGGATGTAATAATTTGTTGTTTGCGTAAAATACTCAAGTGTTGAGATAAATTCGATTGTTCAACTCCCAGATCTTCGATCAGCTCACAAACACATACTTCCTCGTGGTTCTCCACCAGTCGTTCGAGGATACGTACCCGTGTAGGGTGCGCTAAGGCCTTAAACAAATCACTCTTCATGGATACGATCTGCTCTTCCAACATATACCCCTCAAATCCTATTTATTATTAGTAATGCCTATGAAGCAAATAATTAATAATATTATAATATAAATTGACACATAACAACAACTATGCGATTACGTGCTGCAATTGAAGGCACAAACTCAGCCCTAAAGCGTGCGAACCGTACACAAATTAAGAGTACGCAGAGCCACGAGTATAGCGTCCACTTTTAGCACTGAAATTATTTGAAAAGTACTTGCACTGGCTGAATAACTTGCGTAGAATGTTGTATTGAGCGGAGTGCTGGGTGAGTTGGATAGAGATCCGCATGTGAAGTTATCAAATGCTGCCGAGGAGAACATAAATTAAGGGTGTGTGGTATATAAGTGGACATATGTCTTGAAGGTATCTGGACGGAATTTAGTACACCGTTAAAGAGCTTTATTAAAAAGCGGGTCAAAAATGAACAGGATGTAGATGATATTCTGCAAAATGTGTTTTTTAAGATCCACCACAGCATTAGTAATTTAAAAGAAGCAGACAAAATTCATGCCTGGGTATACAGTATAACAAGGCATGCCTTAGCTGATTTCTATAGAGCGCGAAAATCTGAATCCGATATCACAGAATTTCCTGAGGATATTATCAGTGATAGCGAGGATAAATTGACTGCAAATGATGAAATTGCCCAATGTCTAATACCAATGATCAGTCATTTACCTGAAAAATACAAACAAGCGATCATATTAACCGAGTTTCAGAATCTGACTCAGAAGGAACTGAGCGAAAGAATGGGTTTATCGGTGTCAGGAGCAAAATCCCGGGTTCAAAGGGCACGGCTAAAACTGAAAGAAATGCTCTTAGGCTGCTGCCACCTAGAATTTGACCATCGGGGTAATGTCATAGATTATCAACATAAATGCAGTGATTGTAAATTTTGTTGAAAAAAAGGCGTATAATATGCGTCCTTTTTTCCAATGCAGCGTCTTTATAGGTAAGTCGAAAGACAAATAACTATAAGGGGTTGTTGTAAGTGGTAGATAACAACAATGTTTCTGGGGGCTGTTCCTGTTGTTCAGATTGTGGTGATATAACACTGAATACCCAAACCGTTACGCTTGATGGCTGTTCCTGCGGCCCGGGTTGCTGTGATGTTCCAAAGGATGTTCAAATTGAGAAAAAACGAATTGTCATTGATTTTTTGTTTCTTGATGTTAGTGTTTGCACGCGCTGTCAGGGAGCGGATACAAGCCTTGATGAAGCTTTATCAGCAGTGTCAAAGGTTCTTGAAGCAACGGGTGTTGAAGTATTGGTAAACAAGATCAACGTCATTAGTGAAGAACTTGCCAAGCAATATCAGTTTTTAAGTTCCCCAACGATCCGTCTGAACGGACGTGACATTCAAATGGACGTTAAAGAAAGTTTATGCGAGTCTTGTGGTGATTTGTGTGGGGATGATGTCGACTGCAGGGTTTGGGTCTATCAAGGAAACGAATACACTATACCACCTAAAGCAATGATTATTGAAGCATTACTAAAAGAAGTATATGGTGGGAGTAACGATGAACAGGAAGTGCCGAAATATTCCATACCAGATAACTTGACAAAATTCTATGATGCCATGAAAAAAAAGTAAATTTACGAAAGACCCCCACCTCAAGAAGTGGGGGTCTTGAAAATTGGATAAAGTGGTGGAAGGTTCTTAATTAAGCTTTAACAACCTTTACACGGGTATCATAGAAACAAATACTTCCTCCAGTAATATCCTGTAGCCCTACATTTTTAAGAACGGGGTCTACTCGCATCACAGGATTGAAGTGCGTTCCTTTTCCTCGCCGGGGATCTCCCTTAATAACCTTGCCGTCCACGGTAATATCGCGAGATCCATAGGCAAAGTGCCCAAAGCTCACATGGAAGGCTACGGTTCCAGGACGTATCCCTTGGACCAATTTCACTTTCGCGACCATCTGAATTTCGCCTTGAGGTCCGAGCTTCCAGACTCCATCTGGGTTCTTGCCGATAGAAGGCGAACTTTATCCCCATCTTTGATTCCCAGCTTATCCCCATCGACAGCATTCATCATAATGCTGTTTTCTTTTTCCAGCGCTAACAACCAGTAGTTTCCAGACGTTCTAGACTTTGTGTGATGAATCGGGCGATAGGTAATTAAGCTAAACGGATACTCATCTTTTTCATCGGTCAGTAATTTACCAGTACAGTCCGCTGGACCAGGCATATAAGCTGCATGAGGAATAAAGCTCTTACCCGTCATGGTGTTTTTGGTCTTAGCGGTCTTCTCCTGGTATATATTAATGAGTGCTGCATACTTGTTCTTCAGTTTTTCTCCATCGTAGGTGTCCGAATCATCTTGGAAGCGTCCGCCTCGGTTTAGAACATAAATTACCTTTTTCCAATTAGCAGCCCCACACGCTTCTTTCCAACGCTGAGAATCAAAGATCGATTTTGGAAGATGCTTCCTAGCGGCAAGGAAAATCTTCTCTTCCTCTTCATTAGCCTCTGAAACTGGTTTTCCATCCGTCGCTACATTAGCAACTTGTTTCAAGTAGAGGTGGTCTTGATGATGTGCAGTATAAACGTGTTTATTGGTATCACGAGTGGAATACAACTCCATTTGCATAGCTTTTGCATCTTAAGGCACAAATGGATTGCCGTTTTTATCAAAGTAGAACTGGGTTGGGATTAAGCCTACCTGAAAATCAGCAGCTGCATCCCGGAATCCGACCAGCCATCAGGAGTTCCCCAGGTTCTACTGGCCCATGGTTTGCCGGCACATCCACTAACAAATGGCTACCAATCATGGAACGAAGAATTCCCGATCCTTGAGCCGGAGCAAGATCAACCCAAATTTCCCCATCTTTAAACACCGCTTGAGCACGTAAAAAGCGTCGTTGTTTCCCTGTCTTTCCAAAGCCACTTGCCATTTTAACCAGAAAATGTCCATCTTCTGCAGTAGTGCGTCCCGCCAATTTGCGAAGTGCAGGACGAACTAAAAGTTCAAACGTCACCATAGCAGCCGCGGGATTTCCTGAAAGGGAGAAAAAGAGCTGCTTTTCCTTTAGCCCGACAGACACCGGAGTCCCCGGCTTCAGATTTAATTTCCAAAACAGCATTTCACATCCAAACTGGGCCAGAGCATGGCGCATTATATCATAATCCCCCACAGAGGCTCCGCCAGTCGCTATGACCATATCGGTGTCCGCAAGCCTTTTCAAAACTTCGATGGTCTCCTCGATTTGGTCGGAAACGATGGGAATCACGAAAACCTCGCACCCAGCTTCTTGAAGTATCCCGCGTAGGGTATAACTGTTACTGTTATAAATCTTTGCAGGGCGTAAAGGTTGCCCTACGTCCATAAGTTCCGACCCAGTGGAGAGCAACCCCACACGCGGTCGACGGTATACAGTGACTTGATCCATGCCAACTGCGGCTAAGAGCCCAATACCCGGTGGAGTTAAAAAGAAACCCTGTTTCAGGAGGAGATCCCCTTCTTTGATCTCCTCTCCTCTATGTATAATATTAGAACCAGGTAATACTGGATGCAAGATTGTCACTTCATCACCGACTTGCTCAGTGTCTTCCATCCTCACTACACAGTTAGCACCAGGCGGAATGGGGGCACCCGTGAATATCTTTGCAGCCTCACCTAGTGCTATAACTCGCTCTGGGAAAGTTCCCGCCGGAATCTCACTTACAACGTTAAGCCGAAGTGGCTGAGAGTCACCTTCCGTAGCTAAATAAGCATAACCATCTAGAGGCGAACGATCAAACGGTGGCATGGCAATTTGTGATGTCACGTCAATAGCCAATACACGCTTATAGGCATCTGTAATTGAAATGCGCTCTGTTTCAACCGGCCGGATGCGGTTAAGAACTAATTCTAACGCCTCTTCTAATTCAATCATGATTTTCATACCGATCTTTCCTTCCACTGTAAATCTCGACTGGCATACAGTATTTACAGCGCAGATTACAGCGATCTGTCACTGAGATTACAAGATAGTCAATTTTCCTTTGAAATTGATCCTGCATTACTACCCTCTTTTCAAAGATTAAATTCTGTAAAGAAACCTTGACTAATGCAAATAATGCACATAAAAAAACCCGCGGTCTGTAAACAACCGGGGGATTTAATCCACCTGTCGACAGACTCCTTTCCAGCAGGAGATATTACGGTTTCCCATAATACCCAAGTGCCTTAAAGGCACTTGTCTGGTCACCATAACTTCTGCTTTAGGTGATCCAGCTTTGGAGCGATGACGAAATAACTTATTTCTTCTATATTTGTACGGTCTCCTAAAGTTTAATTGTTCCAAACAGGAAGACGTACAATGGTACATTTTACAATCTGGGAGGTGCTTTCTTATTTGTATTCAGATATGTGAATTATTTTTTATTTTCCGAAAGAACAACGGGGATACGTGCAGACTGGGCATTCGAGACAAAGACCACCCATTCCTAGCTTGATAATATCAAGCCGGGACAGTCGTTCACCCGTAAGCATCCGAGGAGCGACTAAATCAAAGACGGTTTTCTTAGAATACATGACGCACCCAGGTAACCCCATGATGGGAATATCTCTGAGGTAGGCTAGCATAAACATAGCTCCTGGTAAAACAGGTGCACCGTAAGTAATGAGTTCTGCTCCCATTCCTTTAATCGCTGCCGGGGTGACGTCATCAGGATCCACGGACATGCCACCACTGACTAAGATCATTTCTGCCCCCATACTTATTTGGTTTTGAATGCTACTTTGGATTAGGGACACATCATCACTGGCTAACGCTTGCTCTATAACGACCGATCCCCACTTTTCAACTTTTGCTTGTAGTACAGGCCCGAATTTATCTTGAATACGTCCATGATAGACTTCACTTCCCGTGACGACGATGCCAACCTTCAAGTGTTTTAGAGGCCGCACATCCAGAATAGGGTTAGAATACGTTCCGGCGATTTCCTCCGCTGCAAGGATCACTTTCTCATCAATCATCAGAGGAACGACACGGGTTCCAGCGACTTTATCTCCTTTTTTGACGGGGTAATGATTGTGAAGCGTGGCGAGGATGACCCCTTCTAAAGCATTCAACTCCAAAATGCCATTTTCTGAGGAGTAAAGAAGGCCGTCGTGGGCAGCGGTTAGGGTGATTTTTCCTTCTTTGGGCTCGTCAAGGACTAAACCGGAACCGTATACTGCTCGGGCGAGTCGCTCCGCAGCTTCATTTTCATGAATCAGACCGGGCGTTTGATCCCAGACGTAAATATGTTCTTTCCCCATGCTCAGCAGGACAGGAATATCTTCTTCCTGAACGACATGCCCCTTGCGAAACCGAGGACCTTTAATGACACCGGGAATAATTTGCGTCATGTCATGGATAAGAATGGCACCAACAGAATCTTGCACTTTGATTTTTTCCATTGTGATAGCCTCCATTACATATGAAAGGTGTGTTCACTGGCGAATGATTTCAATGGTGCGACACGTTCCTATGTTGATTAAAAGCCTAGCATCAGCAACGATGCTGAGGGCACTAACATCTCGAAGAAGCCAAATGATGGGGTAACGCCCTGAAAAGCTCCTAGGGCTGTTTATGTATAAGCATCGAAACGTCTACATCTCGGTGAAGTCGTGTGGGAACTACTTCAGGGAGTATAACCAATTAACGAACTTAACCACTACATAGCTGTCTCTAGCAAAAACCAAATACTTTGCCCTCTGCTGAGACAGTCAACAAAGACAAAGAACTACTACAATGGCCGCATCAGAAATGGTAGTTTATCTTTTTTTAACTTCCCGACCGGAGTTATTTTTAAACTGGTTCACCACCAGTGGATCATCTGCTTTAGCCTTCGATGATTCCTCGGGGGTTGGGCTTCACCCTCGTACGTTAACAATTTTTCTCGTCATTTATAGAATTTTCTTGTGCGCCATGTGCTACATGTTCGCGCCACGTGGCAAAAAAAGGCAATTATTCAATCAATTTTTTCTGTCTTAATTTCTTTATCTTCTTTTCTCTCTTCACCCTCACTAGCCGATTTAAATTCTTTTATCCCTTTGCCCAATGATTTCCCTAATTCCGGTAACTTTCCCGGTCCAAAAATAACCAAAGCAATGATAAGAACTATACCAGCTGTCATAGGCGTAAAAAATCCAAAGGTTGTTAGCATAATTGTCCACCTCCATTATTATACTACCCACAATTCTAAAGTTGTGCGCAACTCTTTTATGTTTACGCTACAGTAAGTTCATCTTGCGGTACGTGAAAAAAATACACCCGATTTACCTCGAAGGTCGTAAGGCCTTTATTATTTGATTTACCCCAGATTATCAGTTAATCCCTCTTTTTCCTCTTCTAAAAAGGCCCTTAGCAAATGTGCCATGCCTCGATAAAAATCGGTATCTGCTTTCATCTCTAACACATTTACAAACTCAAAGATCCACGAATTGAGATGAGCCTGAAAAAACCTCACTTGCCATTCTTGAAGTCTTTCTTCATCCTCGACGTTTTTCGCAGTACTTGTACGACGACAAAGCTCTGCCATAAAGAAGAGCTCAAGTGCGATATGATCTGGAATGAGATCCCAGCCCTCGGCAAAGACAATCGCCCATTCCTTTAAAATACGATGCATATCCTGAGCAGGTTCTTGCCACAGCCGCCCATACGTCCCATCAATATTCCGATGGGTATAGCAAGACTCATAGGGAAACGTCAGTTTGGGTCCCGGCACATTAAGCAAAGCATCATAGTCCAGTTGAAGTTCTCTAAAATACTTGGGGTCTTCTTCTGCTCTTTTTAGGGCTTTTACGAGTTCCTCTTTGCCTGAAACATCGGGTAACCCCATTTGAAGTTTCTCACGGAACCTTGGAATTAACCATGAGTCATCAACTTTTCGGGCTAATCCCCCGGCGAACAAACTGTATAGATTTGCACGTGTTGCCGACTCGTTCTGAAAATCTGCTGCCTGAGTCATTTATTCACCTTCCTACCTAAAATATAACGAGCACGAAAAGCGTTCACTTTAATTATGTCATACTTATAGTTCATTAGAAATCAGTACAAAACCCTGAAAATTAATCAGGGTATGACGAAGAGGGAAAAGGAATGGCTTATTTTGGTATGTCCGAAAACGACTAACTTTAAACTAAATAAGCTTACGTACCGTTGTTGAATGCAGAATGCAGGAAGGGACGCCTTCCTGCATTCTGCTTTTACCTAAATACGCCAGCTCTCAAATTCTATGCCTTTTCGACTTTCACACGAGAATCATAGAAAGAGCAGCTTCCACCGATTTTATCTTCGAGGCAAACATTTCCGATCGAATCGTCTACTCGCATAGCATAGTTAATATTTACCCCTTTGCCCCGCTTCGCATCCCCTGGAACATTTTTGCCGTCAATGACAGCATCAGCCGCACCATAGTTCCAGTGGCCATAGCCAACACTAGCGATAACTACCCCTGGTCGCACACCAGGGCGCAAGCGGACTTTCCCTTTAACTCCCTCTTTATTACTAGGTCCACTCACTTTAACTAAGTCACCATTGTTTAGCCCGAGTTTTTGACCATCTTCATTATTCATCTCCACGAAGTTCTCCGGTTGAATCTCCGTTAGCCAGGGTGCTGAAATGGTTCTACTATGGGTTTGGAAGGCTTGTTTGTAAGTTGTGGCAATAAAGGGATATCCGTCGTCCTTAATTTCTTGGTCCTTAGCATCCCTCACCGGATAGTATGTGGGAATGCCATCGAAGGTTTTACCCGTCATGGAATCTTTGGTCGTCGCTACTTTTTCGGCGTAAATAGTACATAGACTAGCTACTTTACTTTTCATCATCAGCCCTTCATAGGCCCCACCTGCATCAAAAACTCCGCCCCGATCAAGGATATATTTAACTTGCGCTTCTTCAGTAACCCCTGGTATTTTTCCATATTGGCTTGCAAAGTTAGCTACCAATTTCAAATACCAATCCTCTTCTTTATTAAGTGGCATCCCCGCCCCAAAACCATTATCTCCAAATCCCGAAAGGTTCATTTTCTTAGCTAGGTCAATGCAGATATTTTCCAGTGACTTGGTTTGTGGCAAAACATGCGTCATGGGTTGACGAACATCAGCCACTAACCCCAAAATCGTCGGTGGTGCCCCTAAAGCATTCCATTGCTCCATATAAGTGACCTCGGGCAGGATATAATCTGCATACATCGAGGTGTCTCCAATGACAATATCCGTTGAAATAAAGAGTGGAATTTTCTTAGTATCTTTGAAGGCAGCTATAACTCGGTCTTTCATCCCAGGTATAGCATAAGCGGGTGTTCCCATGTGTAACCAAAGTATTTTCGCGGGATAAGGATACCCATCAATTACTCCTGCCACTACCTCTTGGTAAACATCTTTGGTTAAGGGAAACCAAGGGCGCTTGGCAGGATAGCCATTTTTCTTGAATTCAGTGGAATCTTCATAGTTAGCCTGTTCCCGCGAAATCCGAATTCCCTTTGGCTTAACCGCACCCGCATGAAGTTTAGCTACTTGGTATTTTCCGTTCTTATCTCCCATGTAACTCAGGGTGGTTCCACCCGCCTGATACCCGCCGCGATGGTCAACATTACCTACTAGGAGGTTCAAGATACATACAGCTCGACCCGCTTGAAATCCGTTCGTGTGTTGTACCGGACCCCGATAAAAATCTGCCACGGCAAGCTTGCCGTAGGATGAGAACTGATCGGCAACCCGCACAATTTGTTCTTGGGGGACCCCACAGATTTTCGCATATTCATTAAGAGCTTTTTCTTTTGCTCTTTCAGATAAAAGCTGAAAGGAAGTTTTACAGGCTATTCCGTTAACCGTCATATCCCCTGACAAGTCTCCTGCATCAGCTTTCCCTGCTAAAGTTGGAACTCCTGCGACCAGAACGACATAGTCATCCTTAGTCCCTCCCAGCCCCGCTTCATCACCGCGCAGAAATTTGCCGTTATCACTGCGTACCAAATAGGTGGCGTCCGACCAGCTCGATTCTCCTTTTTTGGCAGCGGCATCTTTAGAAGGAGCTTCTAAGAACGATTTGTCATAGCGTTTATTGTCGATAATCCATTGGATTATCCCTAATGCCAGAGCAGCATCCGTCCCTGGTAGGACCGGAACCCACTCATCGGATTTAGAGGCACTCACAGAGAAACGTGGATCTACTGTAATTAACTTGCCCTTATTTAGTTTGAAATTAGCTAATTTACGGCTTAATCCATTCATTGGAAAATTTGCTTCCCCATAGTTAGCACCAAAATTAAGAATGAGCTTGGCGTTTTCAAAATCGGGCTTCAAATGCCCCTTGCCTGCAAAGGTAAAGGAAGTAGCAATATGATGACTCTGCTCACAAACCGTTGTGTGTTCAAACCAGTTAATCGAGCCGAACGCATTATTCACAAAACGTTTTACAAGCTCAGAACGACTATTCTCAATCCGTCCAGCTAAGAATACAAATTGATTCGCTTTGGGACCCAGCTCTGGAGCTTCCGGATCGATCGGGGTATTTAAATCGTTGACGGATTTAAGTCCCTCGACATTTCCTTCCCCAAAAAGGTTCCCGCCTTCAATAATTTCCTTATACGCTTGATCCCAACTAATCGCTTGCCATTTATTTTCTCCCCGTTTACCAGCACGTTTTAAGGGTTGTTGAATCCTTAAAGGATCATAGAGAAGTTGTAAACCAGCTTGTCCACGAGGGCAAAGTCTCCCTGCTGACTTGCGGGCTTCTTTCGGATCTGTATCATATTTAAGCGGAGTATCCGTTGCCATCTGGCTATAAGGATTGCCGTCTAACTTAATAACCACGCCATCTTTAATTTTACCTCTTAAGCTGCAATCGCTGCGACAGCCTAAGCAGGTCGAATAGACAAAGCTTACGCTGGGGTCAGTATCAAGTGCATCTTCGGCTGGTGAACCATTTTTCCAGCTTGGAATCCCTTTGGGTGTAGTATCCGCGAACGCCATAGGTGCTAAAGCCATCGTTACACCTAAAGCAGCAGCACCCTGGAGAAACTTTCTGCGTGTTGTTTCCATCTTATTGTGCAACTCCCTTCGTAGTTGGAGTAGATTTGATTTCCTGTGCGCCAGAACGATTCATAGGCAGAACTGAATATAGGAATGACAATACCACCGCTGCCGCCACTGCAATACCTATTACGATGCCAATGTCTCGTCCTGAAGCAGCGTACTCAATAATTTTGCTTCCCGTAAGTGGTAATTTTTGACCACCGATCACGAGGTTTATCCGCATGGCCAGCACTCCGATAATCGTCAGAAGAGACGCAGTCACCACCGCAGGAAGACTATGACGGGCTTTTTTAGAGAGAAGAATTAAGAAAGGCACAAGCATCCCAAGACCGTTTTCTAGACCCAGAAAACTCCACCCTTCACCGTGCAAGAGGAAATACCCGGCAGCATATCCGGTCTCAGTACCATACCAAAGAACAATGAAGTAGATAATCATTAAAGCGCCGTCAACAACGATAAACCATTTCATGAGGTTAGCGATGTCCGCAATTAAGGATTTTATATCATCATTTAAACGGCCAAATTTAAACTTCTCCACAAGCATCACAACAATGATAAACAATCCTGTACCTGAAACCATGGCCGACATCAGGAAAATAATCGGCATGAGCGGCGTATGCCAAATGGCACGAGCTTGCACATTACCTAAAATAAAGCCTGTATACCCGTGAACCGCCAAAGCAAGTGGAACCCCAAGAGTTCCGAAAAACTTAGCTTGTTTTTTGTCATTTTCTTTAGACGCTTCGGACATATCCGTTTTGCCAAAGAGCAAAAATCGGTAGAGGGAAGCTTTAAAGCCGCCTTGGTTTAAACCCTTCACGAAGTCTTGACGAAAAAGAAACCAAGCATAAATCATAAGGCACACCGGATAAAGAATCAGCAGATAAACCCCCCAAGACATCGCTGACGTAAGATGAACATGTGTGAAGAGATTGATGAACCTCCCCGGCTGGGATAGGTCAAAGAGAAGGTGCAGAGGAGCAAAGAGCAACAAGACAATCGCCATGATAACCCCAACTTTGGACACCTTTTTATACTTTTCAATTCCGAAAACCGTCCCCAAACTCGTTAAAATGAAAGAGCCTGCGCTCATCCCCGTGTAGTAGAAATACAAAGCAATCAGTAATCCCCAGTAGATCTCATGGGGCACGTCAAAGAAATGAACAGTCAGCATCAATTCTCACCTCCGACGATTTTTAGCAGATTTGGACGCAATGACTTTTCATCCGCCTCAATGTAGTAGGTTTGTGGACGATTATTCGTTTCTGGCTTGCTCACCGTCACAGCCTGTGTGGCGAGTAACTTAGATACTTCACTATTAGGATCATTTAAGTCTCCAAAGAAACGAGCGCCCCCAATGCACGTGTTAACACAAGCAGGCAGAAGGCCCACTTCTACTCGCTCATGACAGTAGGTACATTTTTCAGCTGTTTTACGCTCTGGATTAATAAACCGAGCATCATATGGGCACGCCGCAATACAATACCCACACCCGATACAACGATCGTAATCGACAAGCACTGTTCCATCTTCAAGTTGGTAGGTGGCCTTAACGGGACAAACATTGAGGCAGGAGGGATTTTCGCAGTGATTACAAAGACGAGGCAACCGATGACGGGAAACATTCGGGAATTTCCCCGTTTCTAACTCCTCGACCCAGGACCTATTGACACCCAGCGGCACATTGTTCTCACTTTTACAGGCCACCGTGCATGCGTGACAACCAACACATTTGCGTAGGTCTATCACCATGGCATACCGTTTTCCCATGGTCTCATCTCCTTATTGTTATGAGTGCTTGCCACCTTCGCCAAATACGGGCAGGCGCCAGATTTGCTCTAAGGCACCCTATCGGTCTTGACTGCCTGAATTGTGCTTGGGCTCTCAAGACTCGGAGGCAGGTGAAAATCTTCACCTGCCTCCATCTTATAGTGTAATTGATCTCGCATATAGCGGGATTAACCCTAAACCTATCTCTCTTTTTCCCTATATTAAAACCTATTTGTGTCAGGTTTATCCTGACACAAATAGGCGAGCAATCGAGAGTGTGTGAATGAGCTAAGACACTTCCTCCTAATTAGCACCCCCCAATACTCTCCGTAACCTCTCCACTACCCAAGCTCTTCCATTGCTCCATTCCGCCCACTAAAACCTTTAAGTGTTGAAGGTCATATCCTTTTCTGACCAGAGTTTGCCAAGCAGTAAATGCTCGCACTCCAGTATGACAGATAAGAATAACGTCTCTATCTTTGGCAATCTTAGTTATTTGAGCTTCTACCGACCCCAACGGAATATTGATGGCCTGAGGAACATGACCCGTCGCGAACTCACTCGGTTCACGCACATCGATAATCTGCCAGTTTTTCTTGGCTTTAATCCCTTCATCTAATTGGCTGGCTGAAATCATGGATTCCGCTGTTAACGTCTTAGGTGTTGATGCACTCGCATCAGTAGTCGGATTCGGTGAATTATTTGGGGTTAGGTTTTCGGACTTTCCGAGAGACACTTTTTGTTTTTCCACAGTTCCTACCGAAGGTGTCCCCGTGGGCGAATTTGTATTCCCTGAATTTCCGCACCCCGCGCCGAACACAACTATCATTAGACTAAACCCTAACGCTTGCGTTATTCGGGTCACATTGCTTGACAATCCCGTCCCCCCTCCCGTATCGTAAAACTTCTTTGATCGAAGGCCCGCCAAGTCTATCCAACAAGACCCTATCTCAATTAAACATACCTCTTCATATCCTATTTGCCAATTAGGAAAAAAACTGACACGTGTCAGGTTTAACCGTTAATCAGCCCATTTTCCATAGCGTACCGCACAAGTTCAGCCCGTTTACGCAAATCAAGCTTATCCATCACTCGGGTTTTATACGTTTCAACGGTTTTTACGCTAATATGGAGAAGTTCTGCAATATCTTGGTTCGTATGCCCAAGGGCCAAGTACTTAAGGACTTCTCGTTCCCGCTCGCTCAGTCCTTTCTCCTTTTTCTCATTGATGCCAGGTGTTTGTGGCCCAACAATCTGGTAGAGTAAGGCAGCGGCCAGAGGAGGATAAATATAAAGTTCCCCACGCGCAACCATTCGAATGGCTGAGAGCAGTTCCACATCTGCAGCCTTTTTCAGAACATACCCTTTTCCCCCAGCTCGGATAACAGCCTTCATATACTCTTCATCATCATGCATCGTCAAAACTAAAATCTTCGTCAGCGAATATTTCTCTAAGATGCGTTCTATACACTCTAAGCCGCTGAGCTTGGGCATGGTGAGATCAAGCAACACCAAATCCGGCAGGGTCTTCTCCACCATCCGGAGCACTTCTTCACCGTCCGCAGCCTCACCCACAACCTCAAAATCCTCTTCAAGATTCAATAATACCCGTAGTCCGGCTCTCAGTACGGCATGATCATCTCCGAGTAAAATTCTCAGTTTCTTATCAGACATGAGGCTCCTTCTTTCCTTGCCCTTGATTTAGATTATCCGGGATTTTAATAAAAACAGTTGTTCCTCTTCCTTTTTGGGACTCGATGTTAAAAGTTCCGCCCAGTAAAGCAGCCCGCTCTTGCATCCCAAAAAGTCCAAGTCCCCGTCCAGGTTGTGTGACCGTTTGGTGAGGATCAAATCCTTGTCCATTGTCTTCAACAATAGCTGAAACCCATTCTTCCCGCCAATCCAGTAAGACAGAAACCATACTGGCCTTAGCATATTTAGCCACATTGGTTAAGGCCTCTTGGACGATACGATAAAGCGCCACCTCAATTGCAGCGGGAACCCGCTGCGCTTTGAACCCCGTAACATTAAAATCAACTTCTGTCCCAAATTTAGTTTCATATTCCCGGATGTAACGTTCTAAAGCAGGCACCAATCCCATATCATCAAGGACACTGGGCCGTAGTTCCCTTGCTAAGTGATGCACCTCTTCCAACGTCTGGGCAACGGTCTGTCGCATTTCTTGCAAACGTTCTCCTACTGCACAAAAGGAGGCTTCAGACTCCAAAACTTTTAATCCCACCATCAAGGAGGTTAACGACTGACTTGTTTCGTCATGAAGTTCTCTTGAAATCCGTTTGCGTTCTTCCTCTTGTGCTGTCATAACCTTCTCTAAAAGTTGAAGCCGCAGCTCTTCCTTTTCCTTGAGCTCGTCCATTAAGTTTTCTCGTTCACGGTAATTCGAGCTCAAAGATACCGTCATCTGATTGAACGCTTCCGTCAAAACTCCGATTTCGTCTTGAGTATGAACCACCCCCTGAACATCCAATTCCCCTTGCGTTACCCGTTGGGTTAGAGAAACCAACTCTCGAATCGGCTGGGTTAAAACACGGGTTAGCAAAACTGCAGCGATAATCCCTAAAGCGGATACAAAAAGTGCAATCAGCAGAAGATTCCAAGTCATTATGAGTACCGCTTTTTGCAGCCCATTTTCATCCATCCCGATCCGTGCCACCCCTAATTTCCCATTCAAGATAGGCACTGCAACATCACGGACAACCCCAACCTCTGTGCGGAAAGCAGTCATATGATATTTATCGGTTCCAGCCACAGTATTCGCTTTTAGCAATTCTTTAGGAAACGCCTCGCCAAACGTATGCGCCAAGACATTCCCTTGAGGATCTACAATAAACAGATACAAGACATTCTCATTGTTTTTAAGAGTGTTCTGCAGTAATTCATAGACCGAATAAGCGTTATTAATTAAGAGCTCATTAGTAGCTCTTGCCGCGACATCACTTCCAATCGAAACTGCCCTTTTATCGAGTTGGTCTCGCAAATTGTTCGTTAAGATATTTCCCATTTGCCAAACAATCATACTACTCAAAAGAAGCACAACTCCCACGACTAAACCTAGGATTTTATACTGCACCTGGACATGTCTGAGTTGGGCCTTGAGATAATCCACAAAGGGATTCCTATACACTCTCCCATATATTCGTTTTATCCTTGACTTTAATGTCATACGAAGCCTCTTTCTAAACATCTTTAATTCGGATGCCTAACTGCTAAACATCGGGGCTTCAGTGAACTCTCAATTACTTCTTATCCTTTAGAACAGCATTTGCCTTCACCATCGTTTGAATAGGCTCATAGGCTGCATTATTAGGTAACACAAAACGATCATATAAAAGAGCTTGCAGGGCCTTCTTACCGACGGGATCATTATCCATTTGCAACAACGCTTCCAGTAATGCCGCTTTGAGATGAGAGTCAATACTCTTGTTAACCACGACCGGAGGGCTTCCAACCTCCGGAGACTGTGCAATAATGCGAATTTTTGCCGCTAGCGAAGGATCCTTAGCCACAGTATATTGATACACCAACGAATCCACTCCGGCTGCCGATACCACATTGTCCAAAACTGCTTTAATCGAATTATCATGACTGTACGTATAAACAACTCGTTTGAAGAACTCGGTGGGTAGGCTGTTCAAAAGCGTTACCATATACGTTGGAGCAATCGTCCCAGAAAAGGAAATAGGATCCGTAAAGCCAAACACCTGGCCCTTAAGATCTTCAAACGACTGAAACCTACTATTCGAGTTCACAATGATATAGGACTGATAGGTTGATTTTCCATTCACTTCGGGAATAGCCAATAACTCGAGGTTTTCTTGTTTACCACTGACATAGGCTCCCGAACAAATAAAGGCCACATCAACCCCCTGATCACGAACAAGGTCATTAATCTCTTGATAACTTTGACGCTGTATTAATTGTACTGGTCTACCGATTTTTTTCTGGAGATAATCGGCCAAGGACTGATAATTCGCTAATGTCTCACGAGGAGACAACACCGAGGAAATCCCGACCCGCAGGACATTCTGATTCTCCATGGGCTGTGGATTTGTCAGAGAATAATCCGTTGGTTTAACGCTGACAATGGGTAAGCGGCCAGCACTTTGGCAGCCTCCAAGCATCAACACTATAAGTAAGACGGTCAGCGACCAGCTAAAATACTGACTCATCTTTTTTATTCTCCAAAAGTGCATACTACATCCCCCCTCAAGCCATTCCCCTATTCTATACTCTGTATTTCGTTTTTATTCAATCATTTCCTGCACGTTTAAGCTACTTCTTTAAATTCCCAGAGACATCGTGGCACATATGGCAGTCGTTTGAGGTCTGGTGTTCTGGATCTTGTTGGCAGGCGCTTCCATTAACAAGCGGGATAGAATATTTTTTCCCCGTAACCTTACTGTTTAGAATCCAAACTCCTGCCTCTTGTCGGATATACGGTAATTCTTCTCCTTTAACCGTCTTCAAGAGTTGATCTCCTATTTTCAGCCTTGGAAAATTCGGGTTAACCTGTACCTCTTCAAAAGCAAGGTCGTCAAGAGAACTGACCGTCCGTGCTATAGGAGTAGTTTTCTTGGTTCCGTGGCAATCGAAACATTGAATTTTCACCGCCTGATATTCTGAAGCGTAGAGATGCCCATCTCCCATAACATCTTGCCGGGTGTGACAATCAATACAGTCCAGCTCTACTTCGCATTGCGTGAAGACCATGCCCGGCTGGTAAACATTCTGCAAGCGATCATTCGGACTTTCTTGGTTAGGACCTGAGGAAACTTTGACACGTGCCAAATCCGGACGCGCTTTAAACTGTATTGTATAGAGGTCGGGCATCCCCTGATTATGACATTGATTACATTGGGTGTATGGGATCAGAGTCGTCAAACGATGAGTCAGGCCATGTCCTACTTCACTTTTAGGAATTGTCACATCCTGTCCCTGATAGGTATGGTTCCAATTCGTCAGGACATGACAGCTTTCGCAACCATTCGCCGAGGAGTCTTGTTTCGGCAATTTCCCCTTGCGCTGGTGGCATAATTCTAAGCAATTTTGTTGTAAATTTTGTTCAAGGGGTTGACCATTCAACGGCGCGGGGACCTGTGATGCGGTTCCGCCCGATTTCACTGAAATTTTCGGGGAAACATCGAGTCCGCGCATATAGCGAATCATGGAAAGCTCCCCTCCTTTATTCGCCATCAAGGATGTTTGAATCAAGTCCACTTGATTATCTTCGATCCGCACATGCCCAGAGTGACATTGTCCGTTCGAATTTTGGGAACCGCAACTCAATTGACTAGCCGCTAATTGACCTGGATGCCCCGCTCCATACATCCCCGCATGAGCTTGATTTTGATCAAGGGAAAGTGCATTTCCGCCGTGGCAAACCACACACCCAAACGTTTCAGCCGGATGAGATTTGGATATTTCTTCGATTCCCAAGTGGCAGGTTTGGCACCGTTCGAGGTTTCCATTGGGGAGGATTAACGTTTTGATCTCCGGCTTTTGTTTCTTCATACTATCCCGTTGTTGCTCCAAAGCTTTCTTAAGCACCGGATTTTGTGTTGCCGCAATTTTACTATCTAATTGAACAACTTGAGAACGGTAATAGCTCGTTTGCCAGGTTTCCCAAGTTGGACGATTATTAGCCCAAATAACTCCTATAAACATAGCTAACAAAAGTAAAGCCGATCCCAGGAGTAGCCATTCAAAATGTTGCCATACTTGCCTGCAGTTTAGCATGAACTTTCTGAATATAGAATATCACCTCCCGCTTCTACAATTTAACACATCTAGCATTGAGTGTTAAGTGATCTTCCTGTTCATCTTCATTTTGTTACGCTCGACAAAAGATAGCAAACCATCACAAAAACGATAATCTTCACTTTAACAACGTGTTAGGAATCGAAACTCAATTAACGTCTCTTTGAATGCAAAAACGACTCCACAAGAAAGTGGAGCCAAACTCATCCCACCCAAAATATCCCTTAACTACACCAGTTCCTCTTTACTAAGCCCGTTACACCTTCCCCCTCTTAGAATGATTCTGGCGAGCAATTCACGTATTATCTTGCTTTGGGAATCGGGGGAGTCAAATTAGTGTCTTAGTTTTAACCTACTTACTACCCAGTAATCTATCGATCACTTCTTGCACTAAGTATACCTCTTCATCAATATTTAATAACTCTTCATATTTTTCATTATTTTTTGGATCAAAATCCTTAGTAATGATGATTTCTTCATGTGGTTTAATTCTAGCAGACTCAAATTCCTTGGAAGCACATTTTGCTGGGCAGCCATTTAATGCAATATACTTTTCGTTAACACCACTTTCGTTGTCAAGAGGTAAACTTAAATGGGGTAGTACGCGTATTATTTCGTCATCAACGAAAAATTCAGCCACCGTTTTTGTCATCATACTGACGTTACAACGGCCTTGACAAGGGAAAATTCCGATATTCATAATTATAGCTTCCTTTCGCTGCGCTGGAAGGCACAAAAATTTAATTTATTCCGGTCAATTGATTAAATAAAGACTTCTGCACAGTCTCCCTTTTTTCCTTTTATTAAAGAATGATGATATGTGGAAAACGAGAAACCCGAGGAACTAATGTACGCAGTTCCTCGGGTTTCTTTAGCACAAAAGTCTCTTCTATAGTCTCTCCACCTTTACACGTTGTGAGGTTTATTGTAATGGCACGCCACAAAGATTTCTTCAATGAATGAACTTGTTATTTTGAGATTAGATAAAGAGGCTTAGGTTAAAGGTTAGGAGCGAATGCGCGTGTCAAAAATGCTTGTAATAATCTTGGAATCCCTGATTGAAGACGCCCATAATTAGGATCACAAGGTAAGCAACTTATCCCCTTTGATTTCATCCGCACTCCACGCGATGACGGCAAAGTTCCCCTCCGAATGTTTATCCACTTTGTTGATCCACTCAATCTCGTTGCTGGCCTTGGCAGACAGCAGTTGATTCGTTGTACCTGTATGATACAGGGAAGAATTGATGACCCACCATTTCGTCGCGATCCCTGCACGTTTCAAATCCTCTTCGAGACGCATTGCTTCATACACGGGTGTGGCTTCAGCAAGCGTAACAATGATGACCTCGGTTTCGTCTACATTGCGGAGCCGTGGCAGTAGATTTTTCACAGATTCGGGAATGTCGCCTTGGGAACGCTGAATTTCCTTATGGTAGCTCTGCGTGGAGTCTAGCAACAGAAGCGTATGACCAGTCGGGGCCGTATCGATAACAACGACTTGATCTTCGGCCTTTTCCACAATCTGGGCAAAAGCTCTGAACACGGCAATCTCCTGGGTACAAGGGGAGCGCAAATCTTCCTCGATATAGGCTATATCCTCCTCGGACATGGTTTCTCTGGCCTTGGCAAGCACTTCCACTTGATACTTGTTCAGTTCAGCCTGCTCGTCAATATGACTCATGGTGATGCCACTAGTTTCCTCGAGGACGAATTTGAGATGGGCCGCAGGATCAGTGGTGGTAAGGTGTACCTTCTTACCTCTGGCGGACAATCCCATAGCAATCGCTGCCGCGATGGTCGTCTTTCCCACTCCCCCTTTGCCCATGGTAAAGATAACCTTCTTATGCGTATGATCGAGATCCTCTATGACATCCTTAAGCTGAGGGATTTCCTGAGCCTGTATCCGCTCCTCACGGAGGATATAATTATCCTTCGTCAGCAAGGCTCTTACATTGTCCATACCTGTAATGTTATAGGCTCTGAGCGGCACCATGTAAGTAGTAAGGGTTTGTAAACCCTGCGGTATGTCAACCAGCGCTTTCTGCTGCTTTTGATAGAGACTCTCAGAAATACTGTCATCATACGAGGTTAACACACCATTAATGATCATTACCTGATTGTTGACACCAATCTCCGCCAGCTCTTTTGACGCTCGTTCTGCTTCTTTAAGAGGTGCTGCTTCGGGACGTGAAACGAGAATGAGGGTTGTCAATTTGCCGTCGGCTAAGGTTTCAACAGCCTTTTTATAAATCTCTTTTTTGCTTTCCAAGCCGGATAGCTGTCCCAAGCAAGAGGCACCGTGAGTGCTTTCACTAATGAAGTTGCTCCAGGCAGAGGGTAGCTGCAGCATCCTGAGGGTATGACCTGTCGGAGCGGTATCAAAAATAACATGGTCGTAGTCCAATTGCGTTTTTTCATCGGTTATAAAGTTGGAAAACTCGTTGAAGGCAGCAATTTCAACCGTACAAGAGCCGGAAAGCTGCTCTTCCATATTGTTAAGCACGGCATCGGGCAGTTTGCCACGGTAGGGTGAGATGACACTTTCTCTGTATTCCGCTGCCGCCTGGATGGGATCAAGGTTGGCGACCACTAGATTTGGCACTTCTTTGATGGGAACCCCTTTATTCGTCAGCTCCGTCTCAAAAACGTCCTGCAAATTTGAAGCAGGATCAGTGCTGATGAGAAGCACCTTCTTACCACTGTCCGCAAGGTTCACTGCAGTCGCACAAGCGGTCGAAGTTTTCCCGACACCGCCTTTGCCGGTGTAAAATAAATAGTTTGTCAGCATAATCTTCTGTGGATTAAAAATCTGCATCGTTTGTCACCCTCATTTCCAGAACTCCTAATTTTAAATATTACTGAGTCAGCAATTCCCGTCGGAACACCCACATCCTGAAGTTTTAGGAAGAATAGTAAACGTCTTTTCTTGCTCACCTAGTAAGGCAAGTGGGATATCGAGGAGCTTCGCAAACTCCTCATTACTCGGGTATCTACCCGTGATCAGAATTTCTCCATCTAAGACCGTAGCCGGCAGTTCCTCAACCCCTTTAGTATGAAGAAAGTCATTGACCACTTTATTGTTGACGAATTCCATGGGTTCGTTTGTAAGATTGAAACGGTCAACCTCAACGCCTTTTTTCTTGAGTGAATTTAGCACGGTTGAAATCCGCAGCAATTCAGTGTCAACCCCGACACCACAGAGACCTGTGGAACAGCACATAGCAGGCTCAAATATCTGCATTCTTTTCATGATAATCGCTCCTCGTTTTTAATTTATAGAAGTTCAACCAAGAAACTAATCAAGTAGAGTCTAAACTCTTCTCATGATCCTTCTCGTATATCTTGCTTTCTAATAACTGCATATATTCATTTTGCTCCAGTTGGCCCCAAAACGAGAAATCTACGTTGAAATATAAAAAGTCGGCTTAAGCCGAACTTGCAGGAAGCGGGAGCCTTAGTTACCCTTATGCACCACTAAACTATACTTTCTACGAGGCCAGGAGGGATAATTTGACGACAATCCCCTCCTGGCATAAATGTTCCAATAAAAGGTGGTCTATCCTCTGATCGGTGCTCCCTCTTTGTTAAAATACTTCTTGCCAAAGGACAAACTTACATTAACTAAGGCGATCATCACAGGCACTTCGATGAGCGGACCAATGACGGCTGCAAACGCAGCTCCGGAGTTAATTCCAAACACCGCGACAGCAACAGCAATGGCCAGTTCAAAGTTATTGCTCGCCGCCGTAAATGCTAATGTGACCGTTTGACCATAGGGAAGTCCTTGTCGCCAAGCCATATAGAAGGAGACCAAATACATAACTGTAAAGTAAATCAACAGTGGTATTGCAATTCTTACGACATCCATGGGTACGGAAATAATCTTTTCACCTTTGAGCGAGAACATGATAACAATCGTGAAGAGCAAGGCAATGAGCGCAAGAGGGCTAATCTTGGGGACGAATTTTTTCTCGTACCACTCTTTTCCTTTCATAGGCAACAGTATAAAGCGCGTCAGCATCCCCGCAAAGAAGGGAATTCCCAAATAAACAAGAACACTTTGGGCAATCTCCCACATACTAATGTTAACATTAATATTCAAAGCAAAACCGAGCCAATTTGGTAGGACGGTAAGAAAGATGAAAGCATAAACCGAATAGAATATAACCTGGAAAACAGAATTCAGCGCCACCAACGCTGCCGCATACTCTGAGTCTCCTTTAGCTAGACTGTTCCAAAGAATGACCATAGCGATACAACGAGCCAAACCAATCATAATCAGTCCGGCCATGTACTCTGGGTAACTATGCAAAAAGATGACGGCGAGAGCAAACATTAAAATTGGCCCAACAATCCAGTTTTGAATTAAGGATAAAGTCATGACTTTACCATTTTTAAAGACACGTCCGATTTCTTCATATTTCACTTTTGCCAGAGGCGGATACATCATTACGATTAACCCAATGGCAATCGGGATATTGGTCGTTCCCACCTGAAACTGGTTAATAAAACCCGACGTACCTGGGAAGACAAACCCTATGCCCACACCTACTGCCATTGCCAAAAAAATCCACAGGGTTAAATAGCGATCTAGTGTTGATAACTTACGACTTACTGGCAAATCAACATTCATTCTTTAATCATCCTCCTTGTTATGTTTCTCATCCTAGCATTACCGGAATTTACTTTCTTAAATAGGACATCCTTTAGAATTCATTATCTTTTTCTCGTCCTCCTCAGCTTTTGGAAACATAGGCATAAGCAAAGCCAGCAGTGGATTTCCCATATTCAGCGAATAATAGTTCCATTGTCCGCCACGGCGTTCCTTCATGAATCCCGTTTGACGCAGACGTCTCATATGTTGGGACACCCCGGGCTGGCTTATTCCCAAGACTTCTGTCAAATCACAGACACACAGTTCCCGACCCTGCAGTAACGCTAAGATTCTCAACCGCGTTTTATCTCCCAATACCTTGAATTCCTCAACCATTGTTTCAATACGCGGTTCAGTATACAATGAGCCTACCCCCTCCTTCTAATTAATGCATTGCTTATATAAGTATATTATTATATATTTTTGTTTTTTGCAAGTCGTTCTATTGGATTGTAGTGGTATCTTTGAGAAGCTTCTGCTGACAACAGCCTCTTCATCTTCACAACCCTCGATTATTCAGTTTTACCCGAAAGTCGCCCATAGTTCCCCGTTGTTCAAGATAATTAAGATTACAATTCGCATATCGGGCAGGTCTCGTTTCAACTTCTTGGCACATTCAAATCCATTTAATTCGGGCATACTCAAGTCCAAGACGAGAATATCCGGTTGGAGAACTTGTGCTAAGCGACAAGCCTCATTTCCATTAGCTGCTTCGCCTACCACTTCAATATCTTCTTCACGGTCTAATAGGATCTTCAAACCCTTACGTAAGACAGAGTGATCATCCGCCAATAAGACACGAATCAGGTTCAATCTCATCTCTCGTCTTGATCGCGCAACTCAAGGGGATATGCGCCTTTACAATTGTCCCTTGTCCAAGTATTGAGGTGATTTCCAAGCTTCCCTGATAGTAGCGCAAGCGGTTTTTCAACTCGCTTAAACCTCCGGTAGACTCCTCAAAATTAGCCAGTTGCTGGGGCTCGATCCCTACTCCATTGTCCTTGATTTGAATGGCCAACTCGTGATCACAAACACAGAACGTCAGCTCGACAAGTCCGGCTTGCGCATGGCGTTGGATATTTTCTAATCCTTCCTGGGCAATCCTAAAAATGAGAATCTCAATTTCGGACGGAAAACGCATATCTTGGGCACCAAGTGCGGAAAACTCTACCCAAACTCCCGCCTGACTTTCAAACCAACGAATATAACTCCGCAGGGCAGTCCATACTCCCAAGGTATCCAAAACAGATGGCCGTAATCGTTCGGTTAGTTCGGTAATCTCGGAAATGCTTTCGCGCAGAATAGATTGTGCTTCACGATAATCTTCCACTGCTTCACCCGGGTCCCCAGGCTGGATTGTCGAAGAACGTTTTGGAATCATCCCCAGTCGCATAAGTACTGCACTTAGGGATTGTCCTATTTGCTCATGAAGGCTCGTGGCCAGAACTGATCTTTCTCTCTCCATCTTATTCCATGAATAGGTATACACTTGGAGTGCCTGCTCAGTTTTTTTATCGTTGGAAGAGTTCTTCGTTACAAACCAGGTTCTTATCCGCAAGCCGCCCTGAATGCGCCGTGAAATCATAAAGACGGCAAGCAATAATAAATCTATCGCTAAGAATGGGCGATACTGTTCCTTAATTTTTCGCAGTGGCAGATCGGAGACTCCAACTCTGAACTGATAAAGCTCAAGGAAAGGTATCTCAAAGTTTACTTCACCCAGGAAATACCTCTGCCGACTTTTCAGTATGACGCGTTGGTCCTGATCCAAAAGTTCGAGAAATGTCAGATTGCGATCGAATTCCAGAAGGTGCTCAAAGGCCGGGTTGACTTTATCCATAGTTTCTTCATTCAGAGAGTTTCCCAGCTCGACCCCTGCATGACGCACGGATACTAGTGCCTCTTCATGCATTTGTGATTGAACATGTTGTAGTGATAACCTTTCTGCCCAAAAGACGCCAAATCCAAAGAAGGCTAAAAGAAGACAGACACTCAGTTCCCAATGCCAGACAAATCGTTTCTCACGGCTCATAGCACTCCTCAATTCAACCTTTTATATGATAATATAATTATATAACTCTTTTGTAAATCCCAAATTTCTCTAATTCACGCAAAATTCCATCCTCATGTGCTACATACATCCCTATAAGTACCACCCCGTCATCGATTAGATCAATCAACAAAAAACTATCCCCCCGATTTACATCGAGGGGTAGCAACGCCTTATATTATTCAGTTCGCTCCATTTTATCCGTTAATCCTTCTTTTTCCTCTTCTAAAAAGCCCCTTGGCAAATATGCCATGCCTCGATAAAAATCGATATCCGCTTTCATCTCTAACACTTTTACAAACTCCAACATCCACGAATTGAGATGGGCCTAAAAAAACTCTACTTGCCATTCTTGCAGCCGTTTCTGATCCTCAACCTCTTGGGCAAGACTGGTACGGCAACAAAGCTCAGCCATAAAGAAGAGCTCAATGGCGACATGATCTGGGATGAGATCCCAGCCCTCCGCAAAGACAATCTCCCACTCTCCTAAAATACGATGCATCTCCTGAGCTGGTTCTTGCCATAGACGCCCATACGTCCCATCAATATTGCGATGGGTATAGCATGACTCATACGGAAATGTAAGTTTGAGGCCAGGCACATTAAACAAAGCATCATAGTCCAGTTGAAGTTCTTCAAAATACTTGGGGGCTTCCTCTGCTTCATTCTTAAGTAGGGCATCCTTTAGCATGCATTAGCCGTTCTTCGTCTTCCTCGACCTTTGGAAGCGTGGGCAAAAGCAAGCCAAGAAGCGAATGTTCCCCATTCAGCGAATAATAAATCCATTGCCCTCCCCTGCGTTCATGCACAAAGCCCGTTTGACGCAGCCGCCTCATATGTTGGGACACCCCAGGCTGGCTTATTCCTAAGACTTCGGTCAAATCACAGACACATAACTCCCGCCCCTGCAGTAACGCTAAAATTCTCAACCGCGTTTTATCCCCAAGCACCTTAAATTCTTCAGCCATCTCCTCAATGCGCGGTTCAGAGCCCAAACCCTTACCCCCTTTCCGATATTCGTACATTTCTTATATAAGTATATTATTATATGTTTTCTAGAATTGCAACTTTGAATTCATAGTTCAAACTACCTACCCTAAATTTTTTCAATTTTGCCTCTTGCATTTTGCGAATTAAGTGCTAATATGATTATATTAGCACTTTCTAATATAATCATATCTCAAATAAGAGGAGGCAAAACCCATGTCAACTGTAAAACTCATCCAAGATCAAGATGCATCCCCGGAGGTTAAACACATTTTTGCTCACATTGAGGAAGAAAAAGGTATGGTCCCCCCTACGTTTCGTGCCTTAGCGAACTTTCCCGATTACATGAAAGCGACACTCATGAAAATGAAAACCGTCATGGCCCCCGGGAAAATCGACGCTAAAACAAAAATGCTGATTGCCTTGACCACATCCATCAACAACAACTCAGACATGTGCATCGCCAGCCATACCAAACAGCTAAGGAACATGGGAGTCACGGATGAAGAACTCTTAGAAGTTATCGCTGTCATTGACGGTACAGTTGGGCTGAACCGAGTTAATACCGGCCTTCGCATCTTCCCTCAAGAGTAAACCCTTCCAACCCGAGAATGACCGAATTAGCCCATGCTTTTCAGATCAGTGAGCTGAAGTTAAAGCGGTCATTCTGGGTTCTTAAACTCGAAAAAAGTGTACAGGTTACGAATGCCGTGGTCCAAGCTGTCCTCAGTATTGACTAAGGGGGTTAAGAATATGTCAACTCCTATATCCACCGTACCCGCAGCAAAACAAAAACGTTCCTATGTTTTAGCTTGTGTTGCTACAGGTGCCTTTCTGTCCACGTTTGACGGTGGAGTCGTTAATGTCGGGCTGCCACGTATGGCAGCAGAATTCAATGTCAGCCTTTCCATGATTCAATGGGTGCCCTCCGTTTATCTGCTGACCATGTCTGCCTTACTCCTTATTTTTGGAACATTAGCTGATATGTTTGGACGAAAAAGAATCTATAATGGTGGGTTCGCATTAGTTGCCATTTTTTCACTCCTCTGTATTCTGACCAATAATGTCTTTCTCTTGATCCTTACCCGAGTTTTGCAGGGGGTTGGTGGGGCAATGATCATGGCCAACGGTTTAGCCATTGCCACAGAAAATTATCCCCCCGAGCAACGTGGGAAAAACATTGGTTTCCTTGGATCAGTAGCAGCTATTGGCAGCCTGGCAGGGCCTTCGCTAGGTGGGATCGTGATTGGTCTCTGGGGCTGGCGCATGATTTTTGTTCTGATTACAATTGTGGCAACCACTGGTTTCTTAGCCTCACACTATATCATTCCTGCTGATCATGGCAAGGAACGATCCAGTAAGAAATTTGATAGTTGGGGAGCCCTTTACGTCATCATAGGGATGGTTAGTTTCATCTACGGCGTCTCCAATCTCAATGATTTTGGCTGGTTATCCCCGACGATTCTTACCAGCAGTACAATTTTTATTATCAGTCTTATCGCCATCGTTATCCGTGAAAGAAAAGCGCTTAACCCCATCCTAGACTTTGAGCTCTTTAAAATGCGAATTTTCTGGACATCGATTGTTGCCGCCCTTATTTCCTTCATCACCATGTATTCCAGTACCGTGCTCCTCCCCTTTTACTATCAAAAAGTCTTAGGGTATACGCCTCAACTTGCTGGACTGTTTATGATGGCCTTTCCCCTTGGCATGGCGGTTATGGCAGCCTTCGCCGGACGGCTCTCTGACAAAATCGGCTACACCTTATTAACCAGCAGTGGTATGATTCTCAATGCCCTCGCCTTGGTTCTCTTGTCCAACGTCGGTGAAAATACTCCGGTTATTCAAGTGATTCTAGCCGTCTTCGGCATGGGGGCCTCCTTGGGCCTTTTCCAAGCCCCGAACAATTCCTGTATTATGGGAGTGGTCCCTAAAAATAAACTAGGAGCAGCCTCTGGAATAAGCCAACTGGTTAAAAACTTGGGTATGGTCTTAGGGATTACCCTTTCCGTTGCTATTTTCCAACATAGCATGGACTCCAAGGTTTCCCTCGCCTATGTTCCCGCTTTTTTGCATAGCACTGGGATCGTCTACTATTTAGCTGCTGGCTTAAGTATCATCGGTGCCCTGTTTTCCCTTAATCGTGGGGGCAAAGGGATTCCTAAACCTCAATAATCTAGTTAAGTTCCTGATGATCCTAAAATAGTTCTGACACTCTGACAACGGCACTAAAACTAAAAATTGCTGTACATAGTTATTTCAGGTGATGGGACTCACCTTATAAAGGCCAACAGCTAATGGCTCCTACTTTCAAAGTAGGGGTCAATTTTGTTTTCTTAAAATCATTCGGAATATTTAACCAGTAATCTTTTTCATAAAGAGGTCTGCAATACTTACGTATATATAGTAGGCATTTAAACTATTTTTCATCCTAAAACGAAAGGTGGGAAATTTTGTTGACAAACTATTTTATGAAAATTTCGATTTATTTGCCACGATGGGGATCTTGCTATCCTACAAATTCTCGGAACAAAACGGGGCTGTAACAAAACTTAGTTTTGTTACGGCCCCGTTTTGTTATCTACCAGCACTATCATCCTGAGGAGACCTCATCTCCAGTAAAAAACAAGCCACCACCCCGTTTTCCAACCTAGAATCACCCCTTCCATCTCATGTGGTCTACCCCCAAAATAGGGACTAGAGGTGCTCCCTACACCCCTGTAAACACAACCCCATCATCGATAAGATCTCAGGGGAGCAAAACGCTTATTGAGGCAAAGCTTGTTTTAATATCTCCACCACGCGCACGCGGTTAGGAACTTTTCCCACCAGCTTGACCACTTCATCAATAACGAGAGCCGGAGTACTCATCACCCCATAAGAGATAATCTCGGCCACATCCATTACTTTTTCGATCTCCACGACAACACCTAAATCATCAACGGCCTCTCGAACAACTTTTTCTAACTTGGCGCAATTAGAACAACCAGAACCCAAAATCTTAATGTTCATCAGAATTCACTCCTTATTTATCTTTGTCAGCAATTCAGCATTAATTATCTATTGCTATACCCTCGGCTATCACCGATAGCACCACAGATGAACATCAGCCATATGACTAATTCAAGTTAAACAAGTATCCAATTAAACAAATACCCTACAAAAATAATCGCCACCGTCATGATCCCCACGAAAATGCCAAGCAGTTTGGGTTTTAAAACTTTGCGTAGAATAATCATTTCCGGCAAACTTAAAGCGGTAACGGCCATCATGAAGGCGAGAACCGTACCTAAAGCCATCCCTTTTTCCATCAGTACATGGACAATGGGAATGATCCCAGCTGCATTGGAATAGAGTGGCACTCCGATAAGCACTGCCAATGGAACAGCAAGCAGGTTATCCTTTCCAGCATATTTGACTAGGAAATCAGCAGGTGCATAGCCATGCATTGCGCCACCGATGGCTATCCCAATAATGACATACGGCCAGACCTTTTTCAGAATGTCCACAACATATTCCCAAGCATATTCTACCCGTTCTCTCCAAGTTAATGCCGCCAATTCAGTTTCGCCCATTTTGATGTCGTATACATACCCTTCCACCAGATGTTCTAGTTTAAGTTTTCCTATCACCAATCCCCCGATAATGGCGACAGTAATTCCAGTAGCGATGTAAATCGCTGCAATCTGCCAGCCAAACATCCCCCAGAGCATGATCAAAGCCACTTCGTTTACCATCGGCGAAGAGATAAGAAAGGAAAAGGTAACCCCCAAGGGTACCCCAGATTCTACAAAGCCGATAAAAACCGGCACTGCTGAACAGGAGCAAAACGGGGTCACGATCCCTAGCAAGGCCGCCATAATATTCCCAATATATTCTCGTTTACGGCTTAAAATTTTCTTAGTACGTTCAGGCGGGAAAAAGCTACGGATCAGTGAAACCAAAAAGATGATCGTGGCCAACATTAAAAAAATCTTAATCGTGTCATAGATAAAAAAGTCAACAGCGGCACCTAGGTGGCTGTTCGGTAGAAGCCCAAATAGTGTGTAAGCTACATAATCAGCAAACATTTGGAGCATAATAATCAGTCCTCTCATTAGTAGGTTCTTCTTGCGTCTTGCTTGTGTCCTTCTTTACATTCCGTCCGCCCTCTCTTCCGCTATACAGTAATAGACGAATTTCCCCCTTCTGCGTCCCTCCACCAAGCCCGCATTTTCCAAAACCTTGAGATTACGTGAAGCTACGGATTGGTTCATCTGAAAGTGATCCATCAGTTCGCAGACACATAGTTCCCCTTTTTCTAAGACCCGGAACATTTTAAGGCGTGTTTCATCCCCCAAGGCCTTATAGCGTTTAGCTTCCTGGCGGATTTTACATTCATCATTACCCAAAGCCAGTCTAGTCATTGGCAATTCTTTAAACAAATGGTTCATCTCCTCTAAACACAGTATCGCGCTTGCCTCATCAGTCTCAAATGGTTTATGTTATTAATTATACTAAGATATCCATATATGTCAATATGATAATATCCTAATATATAAATATGTAAATATGCAAATACTATCATTAAAATGAGAAATGAGAATGGACTCCAAGGTTTCCCTTCCCAAGTTACTGCCTTTCTACATAGCACTGGGATCGTCTACTATTTAGCTGCCGGGTTAAATATCATCGAAGCCCAGTTTTCTCTTAATCTTGGGGGCAAAGGGATTCCTCAACATCATTAATCCAGTTAAGTCTAGCTGCTCCTAGCCGAAAATCCCTGAGAATAACCATGAATCCTTTAACCGGATGTGGCACCTGTATAGAAACTTTTACATTCCGATATGCCAAAATAATAAAGATCCAAAGTCATAATAAAATGACCTTGGATCTTTATTATTTAGTGATAGATTATGAGCGTTACCGAATTAACCCTCGTCAATATGCTCCAATCCCTGACGATAGAGTTCTGAGACATGAGAGTCATGCACAGAATAGTAGACCATCTTCCCCTCCCGGCGGTATTTGACAAGATCATTGTTCCGAAGCACCCGTAGTTGGTGAGATGTTGCAGACTGGCTTAATCCTAATAATTCAGCCAGATCACAAACACAGAACTCCGATTTTGCCAGGGCATCCATAATTCTGATTCTCGTAGGGTCACCCAGCGTCTTAAATAACTCTGACAAGCTATTCGCCCTGTCAAGGGTAATCAGTTGGTCTGCATACTTATCAATCACCTCATGATGTACGCATAAGCAGTCACACACGGCGTCCTCTACATTTTCAGATTTATCGATAGCGGCATCAGCCTCTGGCTTTTTCAGTATCATACTACTTTCACTCCGAACTTAAAAATAAATAACCCTTGTACTTTCATTCTAACACAAAAATCGGGTTATAAGATAATTTCTCACCCTCTTTTAGGCAGCAAATTGCGCCCATTCAGCACGAAAACTAGCGTGCAGCCACTTTAAACACTGGCGATAACGAAGCTTCCGGAAGAGAATTTTTCGGGCTGTTATACCACCTAACCCGCATGGCGTTCATAATCGCGAGCAAAGCGACACCTTCGTCAGCGAAAATCGCCATCCACATATTGGCCAGTCCGAAGGTTGCCAACAAAATAACCAGTAACTTTACACCCAAAGCAAAACCAATATTTTGCCAAATAATCTTCTTTGTGTATCGAGCAATATGGATAGCCTCTAGGAGCTTGCCCGGTTGATCTTCCATAATCACGACATCCGCAGCCTCAATCGCTGCATCTGACCCTAAGCCGCCCATAGCGATCCCCACATCCGCCCGTGTCAAAACAGGAGCATCGTTGATTCCATCGCCCACAAACGCCACTTTACCCTGTCCTTTTGCTTGACTAAGCGTCTCCAGCCAAGAAACCTTATCCTCTGGCATTAAATCAGAGTAATATTCGCTTAAGGCCAGTTCTTCCGCTACTGCTTTGGCAACCGCCGGGTTATCCCCTGTAAGCATAACCGTCTTCAAGCCCATCTGGTTCAAGCCAACGATCGTTTCTCTGGAATCAGGCTTCACTCGGTCAGAGATAATCAATTGCCCAGCATAGTCTCCGTTTACGGAGATGTAAACCTCTGTTCCTAACCCCTTGTCAACCGTAAGTCTTGGAGTTAAGATTCCGGTTTGCTCCAATAGTTCAGCTTTACCCACTAACACGGTCTTTCCATTAAAGATAGCTCGAATCCCTTGTCCACTTACTTCCTCATAACTTAGCAAGCCTGTCAAATCACTGTCTTTCAAGTCTTTCCCATACTTCTCGCGAATTGATTTAGCAATAGGGTGAGGAGAGTGAGCTTCCGCTCTGGCTGCTATTTCTATAAGTTCCTTCTTGGTATACCCTTTTGCCGGGCTGATTTCTACAACTTGAAAGACCCCTTCCGTCAGAGTTCCTGTCTTATCAAACACCACGGTGCGTAAATCTGTCAACGCTTCTAAATAGTTCGCTCCTTTGATCAAGATACCGTGGCGTGAAGCGCCTCCGATCCCCCCGAAATAGCCCAAGGGAACAGAAATCACCAGAGCGCAAGGACAAGAAATGACCAATATTGTCAGTGCTCTATAGAGCCAATCCTGAAAATCTCCGCCGCTCAAAAGTGGAGGCACTAAGGCAATTCCTAGAGCTGCCACGACAACGGCAGGCGTATAATAGCGAGCAAAAGTTGTAATAAACTTTTCCGTGCTTGCTTTGTGGGTACTGGCGTTCTCGACCAAGTCTAAAATCTTTTGTACGGATGACTCAGCAAACACCTTCGTAACTCGTACCGTCAAGACCCCCGTCGTGTTGATCATTCCGGCTAAAATGGTATTCCCCACTTGGACTTTTCTCGGCACGGACTCCCCGGTCAGAGCGGATGTATCAACAAACGAACTTCCATTCACTATTTCGCCGTCTAAAGGAACCTTATCTCCTGGACGAACCAAAATCTGCTGACCAACCTGCACTTCTTCGGGATCAACTTTGATCACATCCAACTGATGAACTAGATTGGCATACTCCGGACGGAAATTTAGCAAAGCCTGAATAGAATGACGGGAACGGTTTACCGCTCGCTCCTCTAAGTATTCACCCACAGAGTAGAACAACATGACAGCAACGGCTTCGGGCAAGGCATGAATGGCAATCGCCCCGACGGTTGCCAAAGACATTAGAAAATTCTCATCAAAGAGTTGTCCCCTGAATAGGTTGCGAACAGCCTTGGCTAGAACTTTGTAGCCTACTATAAAATAAGCCGTTAAGTAAACCAAATACTCAAGAATTGCCCAAGAACTGTTTTTCCAACGCGACTCAAATACCAAACCTACCGCAAATAACGCACCCGCAATCATAATCCTTGTAAGTCTCCACTTATTCTCCTTAGCCACAGCAGCAGTATTATCCGGAGTAGCTACTTTTTGCTTCGTTTGGATCGAAACGAGTTTAACTCCCGCCTCAATCCTCTCCATAATATCCTGAGCCTGCACGACCCGCGAAGGAGGCAAGAAAACCGTCTTGGTTGCATAGTTGATCGTTGTCTCTCCTATTCCTTCTGTTGCACTCAGCATTCTCTCCATTTTGGCCGAACAATTGGCACAAAATTCCCCTTCAATACGATACTTCACTTGTTCTTCTTTAGATAGTTGTTCCGTCATCTCTTCCCCTCCAAAAAATTGCTACATCAAATCTAAAATGCCAAGCATAATTTACCCTACTCATGTTCATATGTTTAACTGTTCATATGTAAATTAACACGACTTTCGTGAAATTGCAATCAAAACTTCTATACCTTCATTTTTAAGTCAATTTCACGCCTTAATGACCTCTCCTATCCTAAGGCCAATTCTATGAAAAGCAGCGCTGGACGAATTCCCAAGGAAAGGTTGTCTTACTTCAGGGTAAACTCCGCATCTCACTCAAAGGGGCCTCAGCCCATGAGTTGGACTGAGGCCCCTTCGAGTGATTCACAATCCTTCCGAACCTCATCATAGATCTTACTGTGACTGATCCCGCCATAAAAACGGACAATCCCATTAACTGCCACCAGCGGTAAAGCAAAGCCATTTTTAAACATTGTATGTGCGGTATCGTAGCCCTTTAGATCATCCTCAAGAACATCGATAAACTGCAATTGCACGTCAGTCGCTAGATCACTTTCCTGACAAAACCGGGCTAAATCCTCATACATTTCCCCCATGGTCTTTTCCGTCCCTGAGCCACAAGCCCCGCCGCAACTGCACGCACCGGCAGGAGCTTCTTCACGGATTCCGAACACATCGACTTGAACCATAACCTTAACCTCCCGTTATTAAGAATCTACCTCTTGTTTCAGTAATCCAATTGATGAAATTAACATATGGACTGAATAATCGCTTGGTGATGAGTTTCTCTTGCTGCTTATCTCTATGTATCAATATTATTATACTATCATATTACCGTTTTAAAGACGATGGGCGTAACAAATAGAGATCTTGGCTATGAATACCTCAATCTTTTAGATATCTTTGGGTTTCTCCCTCTCTTGCCAAATATATAGTTCAAGAGTACAATAATGATTATGTATATATTATAATATTCTAAATAATATTAGGCTGCGATTTGCCCCTGCAAGGCCTCTTTCGCTGCTTTTTCTTCTTTCCTCGTTTGACGGCAAAATTATCAAAGTGGGTCTAACAATAACGGTCGTGAGTTTCAGAACTTTGGGCCCGTTCTGATAATGGCTTTCCTTTAGGCATGTCGGAGATTAGTGAATAATACACAAGAGGTGATTTTTATAGACACACATATAGCGACAGGAATTAGTGAGTTACTTAAAATAAGTTTGTTCCCGCTCACTCCCTTCCAAGCCCGCATTGATCCACCGAGTCCTATACATGACTGGCTCCTTGAGCACGCTCAACAAACTCTGAGACAAGATGGTCAGCCAAATACAGCCCTCTTTTTCTCTTCCTTTCAGATGGATCTAAACCAAGGTTTGCTCTGGGCAGACAATGGTCGGTAAATTTTACACATTATTATCAAGCTGAACACAGGTACAGGCCGAGAGCATCTCATGAAGCGGAAGGTTAATATACCAAAAGGTTACATTAGCTTGGCAGGGATGTGAACAAATCTCATAGAGAGATTGAACAGAAATGATCGAATCAGCAATCCACTACGATACCGCTAAAATGATTAAAAGGAGTGTCAAGTGATGAAAAAGTGGCGTTTAGGAACTCAGGTAACTGCCCTTATCGTACTCATAGCTTTAGCTGCAGGAGTAGTCGGCATAATTGGACTTTTCGGAATGTCTCAGATGCAGAATAACATCACAAGGATACAACAGCAGGACATCCTGCCGCTGAATACTCTCTCCGATCTGCGCTATCATTTGCAAACCTATCGTTCCAGCGTACTGCAAATTCTAACTGTCCAAACTCCGGAAGAACGTCAGCAAGATGCTGAGAAAGTCATTGAAGAAAGGAATACGGTTAATAAGCTTATTTCCTCCTTCGACACAACGTTCCGTACCCCGGATGAAGAGAAGTTATGGCAGGAGTTCAAAACTTCCTGGACAACCTACAGCGATTCCTCATCTAAAACCGTACAGACTATAATAGCCAACGGAGATGCCTCGACTCGCAATGGAAATGCAGGAGCACGTAACCAAGCCGCCAACGATATTCTGGAACAATTGGTAAACAAGAAAATAGACCGTATCAATTCCAGCAGTCAAATCGAATCCCAAGCCATTTTCCAAATTCACTCAAGGATCTCCAGTGTTCTCGTGGTGTTCGATGTCCTAGGCAGCGTCTTGATCGGAATCTTCCTGAGCCGAGCGCTAACGAAAATGTTGAGTTCTCTTATACTTACAGCCAATAAAATCTCCGCAGGTGATATAACCCAAAGAAAACAGGCCCCCTGGAAACCCTGGAACCGCGAGGGAGAAGAGATTCAACAGGCCTTTCGCGGGATGATACAATCGTTACGTACAACGATCGGAAGTGTCAGTGAATCGGGAGAGCAACTTACAAGTACGGCCGAACAGATTCGTCTTGGAGCCGAACAGTCCGCGATGGCGGCTGAACAAGTGGCAGCCTCCACAAGCACCATTGCCGAGGATACCCAGCTTCAATTAAAACACATGGCTGAAAACCAGGAACGGATGCGACGGGTGGTCGAGGAAATGAGCCAAGCTGCAGCTCAAGCAGAACAAGTCAGTCACTCCTCCAAACGTTCAGCAAACTTATCCAAAGCAGGAAGCGAATCTCTACAAAACGTCGTCACACAAATGGAAGCCATTGAATTACAAGTGACTAATCTCAGTGAAGTTATTGGACAAGTAGACGATAAATCTGAGCGTATTGCCCAGACGGTTGAGATTATTAATGATATTGCCCAACAAACGAACCTGTTGGCTTTAAATGCGGCCATTGAAGCAGCGCGGGCAGGCGAACACGGCCGCGGATTTGCCGTGGTGGCTGAAGAAGTACGCAAATTAGCCGAACAGGTTCAACATAGCCTTGGCGACATCGCGGCCCGTGTTCAGGAAATGCAGCAAGCATCGCAAAAGGCGCATTTGGAGATGGAGGCAAGTGTACAGAGCGTCAATCAAGGTGGGACGTACTTAAGAGAAATCTTTACCCAATTTGAGACCATTCGTGCATCTGTAGAAGAAAGTGCGGTCTTAGCCCAGGGGATTGAATCCTCAGTTCATCAGATTCAGGAGGAAGGGCAAAACATGCGAACTAGTACCAAGAAAATCGTAAAAGAAGCTGAAAGCATCTCAACAGGCACGCAAACAGCCGCGGCTGCGGCAGAAGAACAAAATGCCACATCTGCCTCTTTATTCACTTCCGCAGAGACTCTTGATACACTAGCTAAGAATCTTCAACACAACGTTTCGACCTTTAAACTTTAGCATGCTCTTCTATACAACAGTGTGCGGAAACACGATTAACCCGAGGAACTAATGTATCAGCTCCTCGGGTTAATTCAATTCCCTTACGGTCCTATTTACTCCATCACGTTAGATTTAAAGGGTAAGCAACTTATCCCCTTTGATTTCATCTGCACTCCAAGCGATGACGGCAAAGTTCCCATTCGCATGTTTATCGACCTTGTTGATCCACTCAATCTCGTTGCTTGCCTTGGCAAACAACAGTTGGTTCGTTGTACCTGTGTGATACAGTGAGGAATTAATGACCCACCATTTGTTCGCTATATCCGCTCGTTTCAGATCTTCTTCCAGACGCATGGCTTCATACACGGGTGTGGCCTGCTCGACCATTATTGCGATGATTGTCTATGCGATCATAGCTTGGGGAATTGTTAAGTTAATTGAGATTAACAGACCTGCTCAAAATACAGAAATCCGTAAAATTGACCCCCAAAAACCCCGTAACGGCAAGTTAATACCGTTCCCGGGGTTTTGTTTACTAGTGACTGGCTATTTTATTGAATGTGCCTTATCTATGACTGAGGTACTGACACCGTCATAACTGCGACAGTTTTACCGCTGTTATCCTTAAACGGAATATAGACCTTCAGATACCCACCGCTAAGAGTACTTGTCGGCGTCCCACTTTTCATGACCTCGCCAACCGTTGCTGGGGTAGGATACCCTTGTAGGACCCTTTCGGTGCCTTGTAAAACACTGGAAGAGATTCTTTCCTCACCCACAAAAATGGATACTCCCATGGTATCTGGGAACAAGGCGGCGACATCATCCACTATCTTATAATTGCCATTTTCAGTATAAGGTCCTTTGCTTAAAGTCGTTCCAAATACTTTCCAGTCCCCTGGGTACTTTTTATTTATCAAGTCCACTGTTTTAGTCTCTACATCTACCTGACTTACTTTACCCCCTGGTTGAGCTGGAGTTTCAGCGGGATGACCTTCCGGTGTTAGAGCAGTATTGGTTTGAGGGGCTGAAGTTGTAGGTTTTTTTGCACAACCAGCGATAGAAACCATTAACACCATAATGATTACGACAATTAAAGCTTTCTTCTTAAACATAGTTCCTCCTTATTTGTCACGAAATGTGTATATTAACCCCGACAATTATACTTCGTTCGGCGAAAATTGTAGAACGAGTTCCTCCCGACTAATCCATACCAACTTTAGCTTATCTCCAAGTTTATTTTTACCACGCTTTTTTCCATCCGGATAATAAACACGCATAACTATCTTCTGCAGGCAAGCAATCCCCCTATCTTTCCGGCTTTCTGGTAAATCCTGTACGTGAACCCAAATCCTTTAACGCCTCGGTGAAGCAGCGTTAGGGTGAAAAACACCTTAATATTATCATAATTTAGATGATTCTCCACATACCGTACCAGAGCCGGTAGTGAATCACGGGTTTGGCGCATGACTTTAAGTGCATTTTTCTGCATATCTCTACCTTTGGTCTGTAGCCGAATATTATCAAAATTGATTTCCGCCACAGAATTCAAAATCTCCTATTACCAGTCGGCAAGATGCCTCATCAAAGCTTCCCCTTCTTGAAATTGTTGAGCAAGAATCTTCTGAACTTTCTCCAGAATGGTTAATACTTCAGGATATTTGACTCGGTACAGGACTTTTGAGCCCACTTTAGTTGATGTAATGATTTGTTGTTTGCGCAAAATACTTAGGTGCTGGGATATATTTGACTGTTCAACTCCCAAATCCTCGATTAGCTCACAAACAAACACTTCTTCGCCAATCGTTCGAGGATACCTATCCGAATAGGGTGTGCTAAAGCCTTTAAAAAATCGCTCCTTCATGGATACGATCTGTACTTCCACAAAAACCCCTCAATTTCTTTTTTATATTTTCCCGCAGTCAACTATCTGATAATATTATAATATAACTTAGGATTTAAGTACAACAAAATTTTAATTTACCGGCTTTATCCAAATCGTAAAACTCCCACTACAAGTAGGAGTGGTACACCTTATTCTGCTTCGGTGACGATAGTCTCCAGTGGAGAGTATCGCCGAGCCGCCTTCCCAATAGAAACACTTTGCGGCGAAGTAGGTTGAGTCCATCCTACGGCGCGTATGTATTTTTCAAGGGTTAAGCTCCTGCGGCGTAAGTCTCCACAGGAGACTTACGTCACCGAAGACTCGATGTTCAACTTTAGTTGAACGAGTTCACTTGCCTAAACGCCGGGACCTGGCCGCTTTCTTCATTGGACTTGCTGGTTGTGTCAAGTGGTATCTTCAGCCATTCAAGGCTCCTCATTAGCCTAAATAGACTAATCTGAAGAGAAGAACAAACTGCCTAAATAAAATATATACTTTATTAAAATTTTCTCTTGTTTTTTAAAATTTAAGTGCTAAAATGATTATATTAGAAATTCATAATATAATCATTTTGTAAATGCTCTATATTTCACTTCATAACTCTGCATCATTGACATTTACAAAAAAAGAGGAGGCAAAACCCATGTCAACTGTAAAACTCATCCAAGATCAAGATGCATCCCCGGAGGTTAAACACATTTTTGCTCACCTTGAGGAAGAAAAAGGAATGGTCCCGCCTACGTTTCGCGCCTTAGCGAACTTTCCCGATTACATGAAAGCGACCCTCATGAAAATGAAAACCGTTATGGCTCCCGGGAAAATCGATGCTAAAACAAAAATGCTGATCGCCTTGACCACATCCATCAACAACGGCTCGGACATGTGCATCTCCAGCCATACTAAACAGCTAAGAAACATGGGAGTCACAGACGAAGAACTCTTAGAAGTTATCGCGGTCATTGACGGTACAACTGGGCTGAACCGAGTTAATACAGGGCTTCGCATCTTCCCCCAAGAGTAAACCTTTCGATCCAACCTAGGAATGATCGTCATTAAAACGATTATTCCTAGGTAAACTACACTCTTGTAACACACAAAAAAACAGCGAACATCTTAGGCTACAATCGTGCCGCGCTCCTTTGCTTAGCCAGTATATCGCCGGGTTGAAAAATATGATGAACAGGTAACGAATGCTGTGGTTCAAGCCGTACTCAGCATTGACTAAGGAGGTTGTTAAGAATATGTCGACTCCTATATCTCCCTTACCGGCAACTCAACAAAAACGTTCTTATGTTCTAGCTTGTGTTGCGACAGGTGCCTTTCTCTCCACGTTTGACGGAGGAGTCGTGAACGTCGGGCTCCCACGTATGGCAGCAGAATTTAACGTCAGCCTATCCATGATCCAGTGGGTACCCTCCGTTTACCTGCTGACCATGTCTGCCTTACTTCTTATTTTTGGAACATTAGCTGATATGTTCGGACGAAAGAGAATTTATAATGGCGGGTTTGCTTTAGTTGGTATTTTTTCACTGCTCTGCATACTGACCAATAATGTCTATCTCTTGATCTTTACCCGGGTCTTGCAAGGGGTCGGGGGGGCCATGATCATGGCCAACGGCTTAGTCATCGCCACAGAAAATTATCCTCCCGAACAACGCGGAAAAAACATTGGTTTCCTTGGTTCGGTTGCAGCTATAGGCAGCTTGGCTGGGCCTTCCCTCGGTGGCATTGTGATTGGACTCTGGGGATGGCGCATGATCTTTTTACTCATTACTATTGTGGCTGCCACTGGTTTCTTAGCCTCGCATTTCATTATCCCGGCAGATCATGGTAAAAACCGAAAAAGTAAAAAATTTGACACATGGGGAGCCATTTACGTCATCATAGGGATGGTTAGCTTTATCTACGGTGTCTCCAATCTCAATGATTTTGGTTGGTCTTCTCCGCTAATTCTTACAAGCGGTACAATTTTTCTAATTAGTCTGATCGCCGTCGCTCTTCAGGAACGAAAAGCACTCAACCCCATTCTCGACTTCGAGCTCTTTAAAATGCGTATTTTCTGGACCTCGATTGTAGCCGCCCTAATTTCCTTTATCACCATGTATTCTAGTACCGTACTCCTTCCCTTTTACTACCAAAAAGTTTTAGGATATACACCACAAATGGCTGGACTGTTTATGATGGCCTTTCCCCTTGGCATGGCAATTATGGCGACCTTCGCCGGACGGCTCTCGGACAAAATCGGCTACACCTTCTTAACCAGCAGTGGCATGATCCTCAATGCCCTCGCTTTAGTTCTCTTAGCCAACGTCGGCGATAAAACTCCGGTTATTCAAGTAATTCTGGCCGTCTTCGGCATGGGGGCCTCCTTAGGCCTTTTCCAAGCCCCCAACAATTCCTGTATTATGGGAGCGGTCCCTAAGAATAAACTGGGCGTAGCCTCAGGCATAAGCCAACTGGTTAAAAACTTAGGTATGGTCTTGGGGATTACGCTCTCGGTCGCTATTTTTCAGCACAGCATGGACGCCAAGGTTTCCCTCCCCTATGTTGCCGCTTTTTTGCCTAGCACAGCGATCGTCTACTATTTAGCTGCTGGGTTAAGTATCATTGGCGCCCTGTTTTCTCTCAATCGCGGAGGCAAAGAGATTCCTAAGAATCAATAATCCTATTCCGTTACCGTTATATGCACATAGTGTGAACAACTTAAAAACTAAGATAATAATTCGAGGAGGTTATAACATGGAAAAGAAACCAGTTCAAGAAATCAAAATGGAGATGGCCAAAAAAACCATCCTGGCTCAACATGAGCAATTCGGGAAAACAATTGGAGTCAACGGATGTTTTGGGAGTTCAAACTTAGGGCAAATGAGCGGATTTATTCCTAGGGAGATTGTTAAGGCTATACCTAATGCCTTTATGAGGTGCCCGCTGGCCCTTTTTCCCGAAATTGAAGGGCCAAGCCAGGTTTTATTGTACGATGACTATCAGGTTGTCATCGATGGGTGTGAAGCCCGATGTCTAAAGAAGGCTCTGGAGAAGGTTGGCGTTAAAGTCGATTTGAGCTATGTTTTGGACGAAGATTTTAATCTTGACAAGAAACCGGGACCTGATTTTGATCAAGAGAAGATGTCTGAAATTACACAAAAGATCCTTGGTAAGATTGAGGAACTCAAATAAGCTTCAGGATTTCGTGAATGATTTCAGTCAATGGATTAGCATCCAATTGTCCATCACAGGAAGACGTTTATTTTCAAGGTGGGGGCTAGCCTCCCCCCACCTTAGCAGAAATAGCAATCCATATTTATAAACACTAAAGCAAATATTGTAACCTTTTAAAGAAGCACTTTATAATAGGAGGAGTCATTTTGAACCATCCGGGTCATCATCACCTTTGCCTTACAGATTTCGAAACTCCGCAACGTTTAAAGGAGTTAGTTCTCTCGGTAGAACAGATTAAAGGAGTGACCCCTATTTTTAAAGCTCTAGCTGATGAAACGCGCGTTAAGATTATTTATGTCATGCTTCTGAAGCCCGATCTTTGCGTTTGTGATATTGCTCAAATTTCAGATTTGACAATCTCAGCCGCTTCCCACCATTTAAGACTACTAAAGACTATGGGTCTCGCCCGATCTCGCAAAGAAGGAAAGCTTGTTCGCTATAGCATTCACGACGAACACGTAAAAATTATCTTAGAAAAAGCGCTTGACCATATCAACCACCTCCCTAAGTTTTAGTGTAATTATTTTTTTAAGCAAACATTTAATTATATGTTTAAGTGTTCATATCTCAGAACCCATATTTCATTAATCAAGGAGGAGATTTAATAATGTCAAAACCCAATGATTTAAATGTTCAATCCCATAATCATGAGCATGACCATGACCATGACCATGACCACGATCATGCTGATAATGGCCACGACCACGATCATCACGGCCACAACCATGGTGCTCTGGGAGGACACGTCCATGCTACAGGCACTAAGTTAAAATGGGCCTTTTTAGCTACCTTCTTCATCTTGGCTGTGGAGGTAATTGGAGGAAGCCTAGCCAATAGCTTAGCCTTGCTCAGTGATGCCGGACACGTCCTGACTGATGTTGCCGCCTTAGGCCTTGCTTGGTTTGCAGCCGTTCAAGCGCAGAAATCTCCAACCCTTGATAAAACCTTCGGCTATCATCGCACTGGAATTTTAGCTGCCTTAGCCAATTCCCTTACCTTAATTATTATTGCTTTCGTGATTCTTTATGAAGCCTTCCATCGTTTTCAAAATCCTCAACCCGTCGAAAGCACGATCATGTATTTAAGTGCAGCTGTTGGCGTGATTGTTAATCTGGCAATCGCTTTTGGCTTCCGAGGCGGAGAAGATAACCTCAATGTCCGTTCTGCTCTTCTCCATGTTTTAGGGGATGCAGCCGCCTCAGCGGGCGTTATTCTGGGTGCAGTGATCATGCAATTTACCCAATGGTACGTTATTGACCCGATCATCTCCGTTTTGATTGCTCTTATGATCGCTTGGAATGCCTGGAAGATCGTCAAAGAAACGCTTCACATTTTAATGGAAGGGGCTCCGACCAATTTCGAATATGATCGTTTACTGGCTTTTGTTCGGACATTACAAGGTGCTATGGATATTCATGATCTTCATGTCTGGAGTGTGACTCCGGAACGGGTTGCCCTAAGTTGCCATCTGATCGTTGACCCCGATGGTTCACTGGAGCAAAGCACGGAAACCATCCAACAATTAAAGCAATATCTCTTAAAAGAATTTGGGATCTCCCATACGACAATCGAAATCGAAACAAACCAATGCGGGTGCACTGCGCTTCTTTGCCACGAAACTCTCTGGGAATGCGGGAAAGGGGCTTAATAAGCCAGTGGAGGAAGAAAATGAGTGACGTTTTAAATATTGGTCTCGATGTTGGGTCTACAACGGTAAAACTGGTTGTTTTAGATAAGGATCAAACGATCGTCTATAAAAACTATCTCAGGCATTTTTCCAATATCCGAGCGACCGTCGTGTCGATGCTTGAGGAAGTCAAAGCCAACCTGCAAGGGCATGTATTAACCCTGATGGTAACCGGGTCGGGGGGCTTCAACATTTCCCAAATCTTAGACGTCCCTTTTATTCAAGAAGTGATGGCTTGCTCGAACGCCATTAATAGCGTCATTCCCAAGACAGAGGCTGCCATAGAACTTGGCGGCGAAGATGCCAAGGTCACTTATTTTGGGGACTCTCTGGAGCAACGCATGAATGGGACGTGTGCTGGAGGGACAGGAGCCTTTATTGATCAGATGGCTTCCTTATTACAAACCGATGCTCAGGGTTTAAACGAACTTGCTAAGAACTACCAAACCATTTATCCGATTGCCTCTCGCTGCGGTGTGTTTGCCAAGACCGATATCCAGCCTTTGTTAAATGAAGGGGCCGCCAAAGAAGACATCGCTGTCTCTGTCTTACAGGCCGTTGTCAATCAGACAATTAGCGGCTTGGCCCAAGGCCGTCCGATCACAGGAAAAGTTGCCTTTTTAGGCGGGCCTTTGTTTTTCATGTCGGAACTAAGAAAGCGTTTTATTGAAACGCTCAAGCTAGAAAACGAAAATATCATTTTCCCGGCCGATTCTCAATTTTTTGTAGCGATCGGAGCAGCGCTCTCCTCACGCAATCGAGAAACGTTTACTCTAGAGTGTTTATATGAGCGTTCCCCTTTGATTTATGAAATAAATCATGACGGGAAAGAAGAATTAGACCCTTTGTTTGAAAACGTTGCAGCATATGAAGTCTTTAAAAAACGGCAGGCGCAACATAAAGTTCAGCGGGTTGACTTAGAAAGCTATGCCGGGAAAGCCTATCTGGGAATCGATGCCGGGTCAACCACTACCAAAATCGCCCTGATTGATGAAGAGGGACGTTTGCTCTATTCCTATTATGACAGTAATAAGGGCAATCCTTTAGACTCAACCATGGAAGCCTTAAGAACGTTGTTTGAAAAGTTAAATAACGAAATAAGGATTGTCAACTCAACCGTTACTGGCTATGGAGAGCAGCTCATCAAAACTGCCCTAAACGTGGATATCGGAGAAATCGAAACAGTCGCTCACTACACAGCCGCGAATTTCTTCCTGCCGGGTGTTGATTTTGTGCTGGATATTGGCGGACAGGACATGAAAAGCTTAGTCATCCGGAATGGGGTGATTGAATCCATCACTTTAAATGAAGCCTGTTCTTCCGGCTGCGGTTCCTTCGTAGAGACTTTTGCCAACTCTCTGAACATGAATGTCCAAGAATTTGCGCAGATCGGCCTGGAATCTAAGCATCCTGTCGATCTGGGGACACGCTGTACCGTCTTCATGAACTCCAAGGTCAAACAAGTCCAGAAAGACGGGGCCGACGTTTGCGATATTTCGGCAGGAATCTCCATTTCCGTTATCAAAAATGCCCTTTTTAAGGTGATTCGTCTGAGAAGCGCGGAAGGCCTGGGGAAAAAAATTGTCGTCCAAGGAGGCACGTTCTATAATGACACGGTCCTACGGGCCCTTGAACAAATTACGCAGCGAGAGGTCGTGCGCCCGGATATTGCCGGTATTATGGGAGCGTTTGGAGCCGCTTTAATTGCCAAAGAGCGTTTTCAACCGGGCTATCACACGACGCTTCTGCCCTTTGAAGCGCTCAAAAAACTTACCTCAGAAACGACCATGAGACGTTGCGGGTTATGTGGGAATAATTGCCTTGTCACGATCCGCCGTTTTTCTAATGGAAGCGAGTTCTTTTCCGGGAATCGTTGCGAGCGCGGTGCGGGCAAGGCCATCGTAAACTCTGAAATTCCCAACCTTTTTGCTTTCAAGTACAAAAGGGTTTTTAACTATAAACCCTTAAACCCTGACAAGGCCGTCCGAGGGACGATCGGAATTCCCCGAGTATTAAACCTCTACGAAGATTATCCGTTCTGGTTTACCTTCTTTACAGAATTGGGCTATCGAGTCATCCTATCGAGCCGATCTTCCAAGCAGCTCTATGAGCAAGGCATGGATACGATCCCTTCTGAGTCAGCCTGTTACCCCGCTAAGCTTGTCCATGGACATATGACTGATTTAGTGAAAAAAGGGATCACTAAACTTTTTTACCCCTGCATCCCTTACAACCGCGCAGAAGATCCTGGCTCAAATAACCATTACAATTGCCCCATTGTCACCTCTTACCCTGAGACTATTCATGCCAACATGGATATCCTTCGGGCTCCTAATATGACCTTTTATCATCCCTTCTTACCCATGGATAAGCCTAGTAGAATGGGCAAACGCTTAGTTGAAGAGTTGGCTCCGGAAGGAATCCCTAAACAGGAGATCCTCAGGGCGATGGATAAGGCGTATGTGGAATTAGATAAGTATAAGGACGAGGTAAAAAGAAAAGGCGAAGAAGCTTTTCTCTATATTAGAAACCATAAACTTAAAGGGATTGTCTTGGCAGGAAGACCCTATCATATTGATCCGGAAATCAATCATAGCATCCCCGAGATGATTCAAGCCTATGGATTTGCTGTTTTGTCGGAAGATTCCATAAACCACCTAGGCGAAGTCGAACGACCGTTGCGCATTGTAGATCAATGGGTCTACCATACGAGGTTGTACTCCGCCGCCAGCTATGTGGCCGGACAAGAATCTCTCGATTTAATCCAATTGACCTCGTTTGGATGTGGCTTAGATGCGGTGACAACGGACCAGGTCAAGGAAATTCTTGAGGCTTTCGGAAAGATTTATACCGTTTTGAAAATTGATGAGATTAACAATTTAGGGGCTGCCCGGATCCGTGTACGATCCCTAATAGCCGCCATTAAAGAACGCGACAACAGAAACTTTACACCAGAAAAACTATTTGCCAATCTCCCCAGAGTCGTATTCACCAAGGAAATGAAGAAAACGCATACCCTTTTAGTGCCTCAAATGTCCCCGATTCATTTTCAGTTTTTTAAGACCAGCTTTGAAATTGCCGGGTATACCCTGGAGATCTTGCCCTCAGTGGATAAGTCAGCGATCGATGAAGGCTTAAAATACGTGCATAATGATGCTTGTTACCCGGCTATTATTGTGGTCGGACAAATTATGAGGGCCTTGGGGTCAGGCAAGTATGATTTAAATAATACCTCAGTGATTATTTCTCAGACCGGTGGAGGCTGTCGAGCGACGAACTATATCGCTTTTATCCGCAAGGCCTTAAAAGACGCCCATATGGAACATGTCCCAGTCATTGCCTTGAATACGGGAAACTCGTCCAGTTTGGAGAAAAATCCCGGCTTTAAAATCACTCTCCCGATGTTTAATAAGTTGATGCGGGGGCTGATCTATGGGGATCTTTTAATGCGGGTTCTTTATAGAGTACGCCCGTATGAGCTCGTTCCCGGCTCCGCCAATCGTTTATATGAGGAGTGGGTTGAGCGCTGCCAAGAATCTTTGCAGAAAGGGAACAAAAGGAACTTCACAGAGACCATTCGCCAAATCGTGAAGGATTTTGATCATCTAAAAATTGATGAGGATCTGGTCAAACCGAAGGTTGGCGTGGTTGGCGAAATTCTTGTCAAGTTCCACCCTACAGCGAATAATAACATTGTTGAACTTTTGGAGGCTGAGGGGGCTGAGGCAGTCGTGCCTGACCTTACTGACTTCCTATTATATGGAGCTTTGGATAATCGCATTAAATATGAGAAACTTTCGGGTAGTTTTTGGGGCATGGTTTCCGGTAATCTTTCCATCAACAGAATAGAATCCTATCGCCAGGAGATGAAGAAGGCCCTCAGAGCCAGTAAACGCTTCACAGCCCCTAAACCCATTGAAGAAATCGCCAAATATGCGGCAAATCACCTCTCTCTGGCCAATCAGTCAGGAGAGGGTTGGTTCCTCACCGGGGAAATGGTCGAGCTAATTCGCAGCGGGGTCAATAACATCGTTTGTTTACAGCCCTTTGCCTGCTTGCCTAATCATATAACGGGTAAAGGCATGTTCCGCGAGATCCGCAGGTCCTATCCCCAAGCAAATATTGCCCCTATTGACTATGATCCCGGGGCTAGTGAAGTCAATCAACTTAATCGCCTAAAGCTCATGCTTTCTGTGGCCGTGGAAAATCTGGACAAAACGTATGGGGAATCGACCTCTTCATAAGCCAATGATCGTTAAATAACCTCAAAGGCCCTGGCCATTGAGGTTGATTTTTGTCATAATATTTTCACAGGAGTCTTACGTTGGACAACGGAAAAGGCCCAAAGTCTAGCGATCTTTACGAGATCTACCCGTGCCACCATTTTTTAACATTAGAATCTCTGCTAACACGGAAAATGCTACTTCTTCAGGTGACATGTCGCAGATATCCAAACCGACAGGCGTATAGACTTGCTCAAGCAAATCCCTGTTGATACCGTCTTGTTCAAGCTGTAGGTAAATTTCCTTGGTCTTTTTAATGCTGCCAAGCATCCCAACATAGGCGAAATTCTTTTGCAACGCACCTTTAAGAGCAGATTTATCCTGAGTGTGCGTTGGGGCGCAGCACAAATAATAGGCTCCATCATGAATACTTGTACTTGAAATTCCTGATTCAAATGTCTCACAGGATATAAAACGATCTGCAAGTTCAATTGTTTCCTGAATTTGATCCGGCCGTCGGCTATCAATTAGTATAGTCTCAAAATGAACGATTCTTGCCAGTCTCAACACCGCGCTGCCTACATGTCCGGCACCGCAGACCACAAGCAGCAATGTGGGACAAACGACCTCCACCAGCAAACTCACTTGAAAACTGCACCCCAGGCCCTGCTCTTCATACGTAGGAATATGGGTGTATCGCTTAAAAAAGCTCTGTCTGTCTTTAATTGCTTGGGCAGCTTCTTCAAGCGCCTGGCGTTCAAACTCGCCCCCGCCTACTGTCCCAAAAGTGGTTCCATCATCGAGCAACAGCATCTTCTTACCAACCTTGCAGGGAGAGGTGCCTTCGGTCTCCGCCACCGTCAACAGCGCATAGGAAATACCTTCCTTCTCAGCTTTTAACTGTTCTTCTAAGATCTTCACATTCTTCCTCCCCTTACCAATGATTACGAACCCAATAATCGTTCGATCACTTCCTGCACTAAGAATACCTCTTCATCAATATTTAACAACTCTGCATATTTTTCATTGTTTTTTGGATCAAAATCCTTAGTCATAACGATTTCCTCATCTGGTTTAATTCTGGCGAGATCAAATTCCTTAGAAGCACATTTTGCTGGGCAGCCATTAAGGGCAATATACTTTTCCTTAACCCCACTTTCGTTTTCAAGAGGTAAACTTAAATGAGGTAGTACACGTATTATTTCGTCATCAACGAAAAATTCAGCCACCGTTTTTGTCATCATACTGACATTACATCGGCCTTGGCAAGGGAAAATTCCAATATTCATGATTAAGCCATTCCTTTCACTGCGAAGGGTCTATAAATTTAATGACGCGGAGCCCACAACATTATAGAAACACCAACTAGATATATAACAGTCCCGATCCAATCGTACATATCGGGTACTTTATGATCAATTCCCCAACCCCATAAGACAGCAAGAAAGATGAAAATCCCTCCATAAGCTGCATAAACTCTGCCAAAATCTGGAAATTTCCGCAAGGTGGGTATGACACCGTAACGAATGAGGATTATAGTCGAAAACCATCATTTATACTGATTTTCATTTTTCCTTTTCCTAATTCTTGTTCTACCAAAAGAAGATGTTGTATTGGAGGTAAAGGTTCACCATCCTCAATAATTTTTTCAATGTAATAGAGGCAATCAGCTTTTTCCTCTTCTGAATTATTCGTCGTCTTATACTTAAAGCAGCTTACTAGATTGTTGCCTTCTTCAATACTCAGACCGCAGTTACGACATGTTCTCATACGCCACACCCTCCATTTTCCTACTTTAGTCATCTATTTTCTCTTAGCCAATACAATCTTTAATTACAGATTCAAATTATATTAAAGAACCTCCTGCAATAGAACAACAAGCAAGTCTACTACAGGAAGCTTTTCAATCTAAAATTTGGTTTCGCTAAGCCAGAGGACTACATCTTTAAGAATAACATTTCCAGCCTATTACCGGTCGGCAAGATGCCTCATCAAAGCTTCCCCTTCTTGAAATTGTTGAGAAAGAATCTTCTGGACCTTCTCTAAAATGGTTAGTACTTCAGGATATTTGACTCGATACATAACTTTTAAGCCCACTTTAGTAGATGTAATGATTTGTTGTTTGCGCAAAATACTCAAGTGTTGGGATAAATTTGACTGTTCAACTCCCAAATCCTCAATCAGGTCACAAACACACACTTCTTCGCCGTTCTTCGCCAGTCGTTCGAGGATACTTATCCGAGTAGGGTGTGCTAAAGCCTTAAAAAAATCACTCTTCATGGATATGATCTGTGCTTCCACAAAAACCCCTCGATTCTTAATTTTATTATAATCTGCCCAAGAAGCAACTATTTAATAATATTATAATATAATTTATGATTTAAGTACAACAATATTTGAAATTACCATGCGCACAATTCTCCCTCCCCTCTTTTGACTCAAACCGACTTCCTCTGCCTAAAGCCAGGCATGGCCGCTTCTTTCTTAAAATAATTATTAAAAGTACCCCTTGTTTTTTAAGAATAAAGTGCTAAAATTATTATATTATGTATTTCTAATATAATAATTTTAGCACCTGTTATTTACCTTCCTACTTTCAAGTAAGGGTCAATTTGTTTTTCTTAAATCACCCTTTAGAATATTTAACCAGTAATCCTTTTTATGAAGAGGTCTGCATTTGATAAGTTTAGCTTATAAGGCGATAGATCTAGACACTTGCGTATTCTAGTAGGCATTTAAACTATTTTTCATCCTAAAAAGAAAGGTGGGGAATTTTAATGAATGTTGACAAACTATTTTATGAAAATCTCTTTGAGGGCCTTTTTTCTGATTCCTGCCAGGTGAATTTCTGGGATGGGGATATCCATCAGTTTGGTGAAGGGGATCCGAAGTTCCAAATCATTTTGCGTGAGCCCATTCCCAAGTCAGAGCTCATCGGGGACTCTTCCTTAGCTTTTGGTGAAGCGTATATGCAGGATAAACTTGAAATCGTGGGAAGTGTCCGGGATGTGATCGAATCTCTTTATAAGAACCAAGACAGCTTTTTGCATCATAACCCGGCCTATCTGAAGTTGGCTAAATTCATTTCCAACGGGGTCCGGAAAAGCAAGGAAAACGTGCACCATCATTATGACATTGGCAATGATTTTTACCGATTATGGCTAGATGACACCTTAACCTATTCGTGTGCTTATTTTAAATCTCCCGAAGATACTTTGGTTCAAGCCCAGAAAAATAAAGTGGATCATATTCTGCGCAAACTCGATCTTCAAGAAGGGCAGCGTTTGGTGGATATTGGTTGCGGTTGGGGGGAATTAATCCTTGCAGCAGCTAAACAATACCACGTTAAGGCCCTTGGTATCACGCTTAGCCAAGAACAATATGACCAGGTTAAGAGCCGAATTGAGCAGGAACATTTAAACGATTGGGTTGAGGTTCAACTGTTAGATTATCGGGAGATTAAAGATCAGGTCTTCGATCGAGTCGTTAGTGTAGGAATGCTCGAGCATGTTGGCAAGGAACACTTAGGTGAGTATTTTGCCACTGTCCAAAATTTACTGGTCGATGGGGGAATTTCTCTGCTTCACTCCATCACAGGACGAGATGATAATGGCACGAATTCCTGGATTAATAAGTACATTTTTCCTGGGGGCTATATTCCCATGGTCTCTGAACTGATTCGTCAGATGGAAAGTCATGATTTTTACTTACTCGATGTTGAAAGTCTGAGAAATCATTATACCCGCACATTAGAACACTGGGCTCATAACTTCGAACAGGCCCTGCCGAAAATCCGCGAGAGTAAAGATGAATCCTTTATCCGGATGTGGAACCTCTATCTTCAATCGTGTGCTGCTAACTTCAACTGTGGCAATATTGACCTACACCAGTTTATATTTTGCAAAGGACCTAATAATCACTTGCCATGGACCCGTGATTATATCTATAACTAGGCACCTGAGCCGTACACTTGCTTTATCTGCCACGATAGATATTTTAATAACTTAGAGAGGGGAGCAATTTCAAGATTCAAGCTTAGAAAGCAAACGCCCCAAAGCATCTTTGAGACGCAATGTTCATTCGAAGTTACTAATACTAAGGCATGCCGCAGAGAAAATTGCTGAAGGACGAGGGGGGATTAGAAGTGTTCAGTGATAAAGAAAGTTTTAAGCTGGAGTATGAGCAGACCTTAGTCAAAACAGAAGGGGTCTTGCTGCAAGAAGCGACGTTGTGGAATAAATATAGTGCTTTAGTATGCTGTCTACACGAAAACATGGCAGTCTGTCAAGTGTCAGGTACACAAGTCGAGAGAAACTCTAAGCAAGTTTATTATTTCTCTATGGAATTTCTGATTGGCAGACTTTTGAATTATTATCTTGTGAATCTTGAATTGCAGGAAATTGTTCGCGCAGGACTATCTGAGCTTAACATTGATCTCGATGAGATACTACAACAGGAGAGTGACCCAGGTTTAGGTAATGGCGGCTTAGGAAGATTAGCTGCTTGTTATCTGGATTCAATGGCCTTTTTGGGGATCAAAGGACATGGTAATTGTATCCGTTATAAATATGGCATGTTTGAACAACGAATACTAAGGGGTTATCAGCATGAAGTAGCCGATAACTGGTTGCGGAATGGGTTTCCTTGGGAGACGAGGAAACCCGGTAAGGCAATCATCGTTAAGTTTAAAGGAAATGTGCGTATGGAGATGAATGAGGGGAAACTGAAAGTACGGCATGAAAATTATGAACCTGTGTTGGCCGTGCCTTATGACGTACCCGTCATGAGTTATCAGAATCCTGCTACCATTAATAATCTGAGGCTGTGGGGGGCGGAACCGGCTGTTTCAGAGCTGGATTTGGAATCGTTTAATCACGGAGACTTTCAGCATGCTATGGCTAGTAGTTCGGAAATTGAAGCGATTTCTTACGTCCTCTACCCTGATGATTCTAGCCGTGCGGGCAAAGAATTACGCTTGAAGCAAGAGTACTTTTTCGTGGCTGCAGGGTTGGGGTCAATCGTGCGTACTTACAAGAAGAAAAAGATTGCTTGGCACGATTTTGCACGGTGGATAGCGATTCATATTAATGATACCCATCCAACCCTGTGTATTCCTGAGCTAATGCGGATTTTTATAGACGAAGAAGGCCTATGCTGGGATGAGGCTTGGGAGATAACCGTCGATGCCATTTCGTTCACCAATCATACGATCATGCCGGAAGCCTTAGAAGTTTGGCCTATTGATATGTTTAGCAACTTACTGCCGAGAATTTTTATGATTGTAGATGAAATCGAACGACGATTTTTAGAAACGTTACGTTCTCGTTTCCCAGGTGAGGAGGAGCTAATTCAAGGAACACGAATCCTCAAGAATGGACAGGTTGTGATGGCCAATCTAGCGGTCATTGGCAGTTCGTCAGTCAATGGGGTTGCGGCCTTGCATACGGATATCCTCAAACATGAGCTATTTAAAGATTTTTATCGGGTTTTTGGCTACAAATTTAATAATAAAACCAATGGGGTTAATCACAGAAGGTTTCTCTTAGCGGCCAATCCTACGTTGTCGCGTCTGCTGACAGAGAGTTTAGGCCCAGCCTGGATCAAAGACGCCCGGGAACTACGAAAGTTGCGTGCCTATGAACAGGACGCCTCTTTCCTGGAAAAATTAGCAGTGGTGAAATATCAAAACAAAGTCAACTTGCTAAAATGGGTTGAAGAGAAACAGGATGTCATCCTTGATCCAGCGTCTTTGTTTGATGTTCATGTCAAGAGGTTACATGCTTATAAACGGCAATTACTTAATGTGCTAAAGATCATGTATCTGTATAACCAAGCCTATGAAAACCCTGCTGCTTTTAAGGAATCCTTCACGTTCATCTTTGGCGGAAAAGCGGCTCCGGGGTATCATTATGCTAAAACGGTGATTAAGCTCATTAATTCGTTGGCCCGCAAGATTAGGAAGGATCCAGTGGCAAGTCAATGGTTGCAGGTTGTCTTTCTGGAGAACTTCAATGTTACGGTAGGAGAATTAGTGTATCCAGCAGCTGACGTCAGCGAACAAATTTCCACTGCGAGTAAAGAGGCGTCCGGCACGGGAAACATGAAATTCATGTTTAATGGTGCAGTGACGTTGGGAACACTGGATGGTGCTAATGTCGAAATTAAGGAAGCCGTTGGTGAAAAGAATATATTTGTGTTCGGCTTAACGGCGGAAGAGGTTATTGACTTTGGACGTCTAAGAAATTATAGATCTTGGGATGTTTACCACTCGAATCCAGCCCTAAGACAATGTGTGGATCAATTGATTAATGGCTTTTTTAATGAGGATGCGAGTGAAGAGTTTAGAATTATCTACGACTCACTGTTGCTTTATAACGATGAATTTTTCGTGCTCAAGGATTTCGAGAGTTACATTGAAACCTTTAATAACCTCACGGCAGCTTACCACGAACGGCCAACGTGGCAGCGCATGGCCTTGGTTAATATTGCGAAGTCTAGTCGGTTTTCTAGCGATCGAGCGATTACGGAATATGCCCAGGAAATATGGAAAGTGAATCTCGGTAAGTAGGAGGGAATAGGATGCAGGTAATTTTTGTAATTACGGAGGCTACACCCTTTCTAAAGCTGGGTGGCTTAGGGGAAGTGGGAGGGTCTTTGCCGGCAGCTTTGCAACGTCTCGGCGTGGATGTGCGTGTAATCATGCCCAAATACAAAGGTATCCCTGATCATTTCCGTCAAAAGTTCCAATCCATCAGTAAATTCAAGGTTCCAGTGGGCTGGCGAAGTCAATACTGTGGCTTGGAAGAAATGACCTATCAAGGAATCCAATATTATTTCCTTGATAATGACTACTATTTTAGTCGCCAAAGTATCTATGATGAATATGATAAGGCCGAACAATTTGCTTTTTTTTCGAGAGCTGTCCTTGAAGCTCTTTGGCACATTCCGGCCTGTAAGCCGGATATTCTACACTTGCATGACTGGCATACGGCCCTCATCCCTATGATGCTGAAAGCATTTTATCAACAAGATCCCTTGCATCATCGGCTTAAGACTGTGTTTACCATTCATAATATGGAGTACCAAGGGATCTTCCCTGAAGAAGTTCTCTATGATGTGCTTGGATTAGACAAGTCGTTCTATACTGAGGATACTTTGAAGTTTGAGGGCGGAATCAGTTATATGAAGGCGGCCCTGATCCACGCCGATCAGATTACGACGGTCAGCCCGACTTATGCCCGCGAGATTCAGACCGCTTATTTTGGTCGTGGCTTAGAGGGGTGGGTACAAAAACGCTCGGAATCTCTGAAGGGTATTTTAAATGGTTTAGATTATAATCTCTATAATCCAGAGCAAGATCCCCTCCTCAAAGTCCCCTATCGTGATTCTACTCAGCCTAGACTGGACAATAAGCTGTATTTACAAAGTCTCTTAAATCTTCCGATCAGAGGGGACGTTCCCCTCCTGGGGATGGTCACACGCTTAACCGAACAAAAAGGGATCGATCTTGTAGCTCATATTTTAGAAGAAATCATGAGCCTTGATGTGCAATTTGTCATTCTCGGTGCGGGAAACATGTCTTATGAGAGCAGGTTACATTGCTTGGCTGAAAAATATCCAGAAAAGCTAGCCGTGCGTACACTTTATAGCGATGAACTGGCCCACAAGATTTTTGCTGGAGCAGATCTATTTATCATGCCCTCGCGGTTTGAACCGTGTGGGATGTCGCAAATGATGGCGATGCGCTATGGAGCGGTTCCGGTCGTTCGGAATACAGGGGGGTTAAGCGACACTGTAATTTCGTATGAAAACGATACAGAACGAGGAAATGGTTTTTCCTTTGCTAACTATAACGCTCATGAATTACTGTATGTTATACAACGGGCCATTAAGTTATTTCGTGAGGATCAACATGCTTGGAAACGGATTCAAGATAATGCCATGCACAGTAATTTCAGCTTGGAGCGTTCAGCTCAAGAGTATCTTAAGATTTATAGGTCGTTATTAGAGATGTCTTAGACCTAATCATTCACTCTGCGCTCCAAAAAGACGATAGGACCACGCTCGTTCTCAATCCACCAAAACGCACCTGAAGTTTATAACGATAGTCTAAGAACTATCTCAGGCATTTTTCCAATATCAAAGCTACCGTCGTGTCGATGCTTGAGGAAGTCAAAGCCAACCTGCAAGGGCGTGTATTGACCCTGATGGTGACCGGGTCGGGGGGTTCAACATTATAGAGTACCAGTTAAAAGTGTTGATTTTGAAAACTCTGTAACCCCCAGACTGGGAGTTTTAATATTACTATCAACTGCTCTTTCAACGGCCACCGGTACCATTTTTTAGTAATTCGTTATTACCCTTCGAGAAGCTCAAAGAGGACTTTGCCAACCTTTTTACTCTTATTGTCAGCATTTTCTTCTGGAAGTTCTTCTATTTCAAAATTTCCAGAACTTTTCTCTGCGTTCTTATTTTCATTAAATAATTTCTCATTTTCATTTTTCATATTTCAAGTCCCCTTCGGATTCTTTATTTTATACAAGAAATTATATTGGCCATGCTCTGGTAAGCCATTTTTACCAAAATACTTGCATTGGAAGAAGAGCGTTGAATTTATCAGAGCAATCATGACTAACACTTCAACTAAAGGACCGATTACCGCCGAGAAAGCAACATCTGAAGCGATACCAAAGACAGCTACCGCAACTGCCTCCACATCAACTCCTCTTAACTAAATAATGGCTTTATAATATACTAATCCTAGGATACTTTAACTTTATGATATTTCAAGAGCTATTTTTAAATCTATATTTGAAGGAGAAGTTTGTGATGAGTAATCAGGTCATGGCTCCTCTGGATTATGAAATGGCCGCCATTATCCATGAGCACATTTTTAACAAGGGTGTCAACCTCATTTTGGAGGATGGGGTAAAATCCTTTGCCAAAAAGAAGAATGGGGCCCTAATTACACTTCAAAGCGGCGAGCAAGTTCAAGCTTATTTAATCATCTTAGCCATTGGTGTAAATAAGAAGATGACTCCCGTTCAATTCAGGAATCATCTTCTTTTATTGCATACCTTTTTTAAGTTGTCTTTGACAAAGTGTTGACAGCGCTGTGACTCTCGCCGTTTATTGCCAATAATTCTCTGTCAGATTCCTCTTATTTTCACCCGCAGCCTCCTCCGGTTGCGGGTGTATTAATCTCAAAACTACCCTCGGCATAATCAACTACGGCCCCCTCTAGATAGGATACCAGCTTGTCATCGGACAGTATCTTTACACCATGTTCCTCGTCTAACATATCGTTTTCTTTCATCGACTCATCCAGAGTCAAACCGAAATTCGGACCCCCTCAGCCAAAGCCTATAACATAAAGACGTAAATACCCGGATTCTAAGTTTAGTTGTTCCAATACTTCCTTTACCTTAGCCGCTGCGGTTTCTGTAATACTAACCATGCCGAAGCTCTCCTTTTTGTCTATTAATATTATCCACAACCACAGCTGCAGGTCGTGTTTCCGGTCTTATTTCCGTCATCTCCGAAATAGCTAATTGCTTCTGCCGGACATAAAGCCTGACAACCAGTGCAGTGATCAATACATCCCTCAGGATAGATCACGACAGGCTTTGCGCTGTCCTTTTCGTAAACACCGTGTGAGCATTTATTAATACAGGACCCACATTCAATGCAATTATCGTAATTAATAATTGGATACCACTTTGTCGTCATTCTAGGTTCTCCTTTTGAAAATTAGTTTTTTTAAAAAAGCTACTCTAACATACCCTTGACTGCAGTTAGAAGCTGTTCAAATTCCTCTTCCGTGTGGTCGATTTTATTCGTTACTTCGGCCCGCACCCGCAGCCGCAGCCCCCAGAGGATCTCCCTCCCACCATGGCCAGACCTTTTGCCACTTGATCTCTTTGCGCGACCCTCAATACTTCGTCAAACTTAGTTGTTATCTCACTGGCCAACTTTTCGACCATGGCTTTGTGTTCATCCGTTAGGTTTCTGGTGGACAAGGCCCCTGCTTCGGCAACTTCTTTGCCGATCAAATCCGAAACGTCAATTGCAGCACTCACCTTACCACTATATTTCTCCGTAGCCCTTTTGGCGCAAGCCTTGGAGCATCCGTCCACAGAGATCGTTGGGAACTGTTCAGCAAATCCTCGTTCTTCCACGCCGCCTGCTAGAAAAAGGGGCAGACATATTGTCACGGTCGCGTTGGGACGAACTTCGTCCAGCATTTTCCGGGTTGCCAATCTTGAGATCGTTCCTCCCAAACAGTCCTCACCGCTACAGGATACAACACCTATTTTCACCATATTTATGGACATCTTTAACCCTCCCTACTCAATAATTTAACCTTTTCGGCTATCTCACCGGCGATTTCATCCGCAATTAACCAGCCTTCCTCTGTGAGTTCCGTCGCGGTTCCTGGCTTGACTCCTTTGTGTTTCCGAAACGAATCGACAACCCTTATCTTTTCCGCGACGATGCCACCTGCCAACTCTGCATTTTTAGCCGCACACATGGCAGGGCAACCATCGAGGGTAATACACTTTTCTCCCTCGATCAATTCCTTAGCTTCTGGATCCCCCGTTACGATATAGGCGAGGCATACCGTGCTCGATTCCTTCGGACACAACTCCTGAACAACCTTCAACGCGCTTTCCCTCGCCACAAGGCCATAGACCTTACCCATCCCACTGCAGGGGATTACTTTAATCGTCTCAGACATGAAAATCATCGACCTTTCTTTTTAGAATCGTGAAATATCCCTCAAACTCAAGCAGCAATTCTTTATCATTTTCCAAATCGGAGAGTTCCACTTCGGCAATCCAACCTTTTTCATAGGGATTCTGATTAATGAGTTCTGGGGCTACCGAAAGTTCTTCATTAACAGCGATGATCTTACCTGATACCGGGGAGACGACTTCGAAAACAGCCTTCCCTGACTCAATCGCGCCTAACTCCCCGAACTGTTCCACGTCACTCCCCACCACCGGTGGGGTAAAGAACATGATATCCGACAAGCTTTGCTGGACATAATCCGTAACCCCTACCCGAGCCTTATTGCCCGATATATAGACCCAACTGTCATTTTCATTGAATAACAGGCCTTCTTTGGGCACTCTGAATATAAATTTGTCTTTTTTATAAACTTCATAATCATAGGTCTCAGGGTAGAGTGATGCGCTTTCTGCTGTAGTTTCACTTCCTGGCGACTTTTGCGTCTCCGTCTCCAGCAGTAATTCATCGGCAACCAGCCCGGCCAGTTTCAGGTCATTTTCTCCGAGCCTTAAGGAGTCTCCCAGCTCAAACCCCCTGGTTTTTGCTTCTTCTGTTACCGTTACTTTAGCCGTAACTTTTAAACCTTTTTCCGAAGCAAGCTTGCTGGCACATCGCGTCTGACAGCCGTCAATCACGAGCAGTGGTTTTTCTTGAGCGATTTTATTGTATCTGGCATCCGCAATCCGATATAGAACAGGACAAATCATCTCACTATCGGATTTCTCGATAAGGTTTAACGCTATTTCCCGGGCGATACAGCCAGCGCCTTTATCTAGCCCATTACAAGGTAAGACAGCAAAGCTTTTACTCATTGCCTGCCATCCCCTTTCGAGTTTCCTTGATCTTCTTGGTGGTCGCTCCTTTATCTGGGAAGGTCAGGGCATCCACACCGCAGGTTTTACCACATGCTCGGCAGAAGACAACGCAGTTGTCCGGATTTTTTACAATCAGCTTTTGCTCCTCGGTTTCCCGGACTTCATACACTTGGTGAGGACAAAATTTTACGCACTCCATACAGTAGTTACATTTGTCAAAGTCAATAATCGGACTCCAGTCGATGGTATTTCTCGGAACCCCCATGAAGGTTTCTTCAGACATGTTTATCCCTCCGCTTCGATTTTTTCTACTAAGTCTTCTACCACTTTGAACGCCGCTTCATTGGTCATATCCCGAATATCGAGCATATAGGCATCCTTTTCAATGTCCAGTCCCGCATCCTTAAAGGCTTGTTTGAACATTTTTCTCTGCATATTCGGAGCACAAGCGCCTATGATAACTTTTCTATGAGCCTTCAGATAATCTGCCAGGAACCGATCTCCATCTTCCTCACATAACTGGGGATGAATAAATCCGTATTCCACCGGCAGCTCGACCCTAACCTGGTTAATGAAATCCCAGATATCCATAGCTTGAAAACCTGGGCATTTTCCTGTGCAGACACACATAATGAAACCTGGTAATTGTTTTTCAGACATGTTTAACTCCTCCAATTCAATCAATAGTTCTTTTGCGCATAACATAGTATATAAAGTTCACGCCTTACGAAGATCTCAAGACCCTGAAGCGCACTTGTACTCGAACCTTGTGCCTCGAGCTCCGTGCCTCTAGTATCATTTATGAATTGCCCTGCCTATGGCATCACCACACGCCTCCATCACTGCTTCAGCCAATGCTGGATGGGGATGGATCATGTCTGCCAGGACTTCTGCTTTAACCCCAAGGCTAACGGCTAGAGTTATTTCGGAAATTAATTCCGACGCATGAGGTCCCAGAATCCGCGCACCAAGAATAACCCCGGTGCCCTCCTCGGTTATGACCTTAACAAATCCCTCCCTCTCCCCATGACATAAGGCCCTGCCATTATTCCGAAAATCAAAGCGCCCAACTTTAACTGTAAGGCCCTTGGCTATCGCTTGATCTTCACTTAAACCAACCGACGCCACTTCCGGATTGGTATACACACAAGCAGGCACAGCCCTGTAATTCAGTCTGCTTGGCATGCCCATGGCATTTTCAGCAGCTATTCGACCCTCGGCAAAAGCCAAATGCGCCAGAAGACTGCCGCCGATCACATCACCAGCCGCATAAACCCCGGTCACCTTGGTTTCCATACTCTCATTAACCACGATAGCACCTTTCTTCACCTCGATACCCAGAGCGCTGATGTCCGGTGATAACCCCCCCAACTTTCTTCCGACGGCAACAAGAACCCTTTCTGTGAGTAGGGATACTTCCTTTTCTCCTACCTTGACCAGGATCTCCAGTCCATTCTCAGATTTGCAAATCTCCTTAACCTTCGCTGCCAGCAAAAATTTAATTCCTTGCCTCTTCATGATCTTCAAGAGTTCTGCTGTAATTTCCTTGTCTTCACTCGGTAGAATCGTCTCTTGAAATTCGACCACATTAACCTTGGAACCCAACGAATTAAACAGAGTCGCAAATTCCATCCCGATAGCCCCAGCCCCTATGATGGTTATACTTTCTGGGACTTTCGTTAGTTCAAGAGCCTCATCGCTGGACATAACTCCATCTAACATAACGCCAGGTATATCTGGGATTAAGGGTTCTGAACCTGTAGTAATAATCAACCTGTTACAATTGACTGCAACTTCTCCGTCCGAGGTTTTTACAGTTACCCTTTGTGGGGATTCAATCCAACCCTTGCCCCGTAATACTTCAACCCCATTCTTGGCAAGCAAGTGCTCTACACCCATCCTCAGACTTTTTACCACTCGATCCTTCCTGGCCTTGCCAACACTTGCATCGACCGACGAAACTGCTGAGGCGATGCCCAATTCCTTAGACTTACTGATCATTGATAAGACTTCCGCTGTTTTCAATAGTGCTTTAGTCGGAATACATCCCCGATTAAGGCAAGTTCCTCCAACCTCTCTATCCTCAACAAGGGTCACTTTGGCGCCCAACTGAGCTGCCCGTATTGCCGCTACATATCCTGCAGGGCCGCCGCCAAGAATGCAGATATGTATTGATTGATCCTTTTTATCGATCACTCGCACCTCCCTATTATTATATATTTATCATATACTAATATAGATATATAATACTACTTTTCTATCATCATGTCACTATTATTTTATTCAATTTTACTAATACCTTTTCTTCTCTATCTTGAAGACCAAGATGTTCTTAAATAGAAAAACAACAGGGCATCTGTTCCTTTCTGTACAAATACCCCTGTTGCTCATCTCCATATAACATAATAATTCCCCCATTACTGCGAAGAACATTTTCCCCTTAGCTGTCTTAAGCGACGTTACCCGCCTGATCATAGATGTATTGTTTTTCATTTTCGTTGAGTATTTTGGCCGTGATATAGGCAATTAACATAATCCCCGGTATATCAATGACCCTTGGTACCTCTAAACGAATTCCGAACACAAGATCGGATCAACCATGACCGGAACCAGGGAATTCAAATGAGAGTCAAACGTATGCAAGGCCAATTCGTTCACCATCGCTTTAACAACTTTATACCACCTCATATAAGCTATCTCTATCGAGGATAATTATCCTTCTATGACCTATTAACTCGATTAGTCCCCGTTCTTGGAACAAGGATAGCTTTCTGCTTAAAGTTTCCTGGCTCATACCTAGTTGAGAGGCTAAATCTCCCTTCGTCATACTCAGCACTACCTCGCACTTACCATTGGACATCTTTAATAAAGCTTGCGCCAATCTCTGTTCTACTGAATATAAATTGATATCCTCGATGAGATTCTCTACTCTATCCAATCTCTTACTTAACTCCTCCATGACCTTGAATGCTATAGAGGGGTATTTTTTCATCAGCTCTTTGAGTTTGACACCTTCTATCATACACATGGTGGATGACTCTATGGCCTCTCCATTATCCGTCATGGACAAGGGACTGAATAAGGCTAACTCGCCCATGAATTCCCCCGGACCAAGGATCCGTATTACTTGTTCCTTCCCATTAGCGCTCAGTCGAGAAATTTTGACTCTTCCTGTATGTATCACATATAGCTTTTCTCCTTTGTTACCCGCTAAATAGATCATTTCACCTTTTTCAAAGCTTTTATCAGTGGTGATCGCTGCAATCTCCAACATCTCTGCTTGAGTTAAGTGGCTAAAGATTGGCACAATCTCTATACAATTGTTTACACCTCTTTTACGGCAATTACAACTCACAAATATCTCCTCCTTGCAAGATAAACTAAGTTCAGATGAGAAACTTCTCACCTGAACTCATCTACCTGGCTTAACCTTCTTTACAACTAGTGTAAAATCCTCTTTTCAAAAGCTTCCCTTTTCTTCATATCCTATCAGCCTAACTGCATTTATAATTACCAACAGCACCGATAACTCATGAATTAGCATACCAAAGGACAGATTTACTGTCTTAACCAAGACTCCTGCCAGCAGTAAGGCGGCTACAAATAGTGCGAAGTAAATATTTTGCTTCATGTTCCTGACAGTGGCTCGGCTTAAGCCTATCGCATAAGTTAGTTTTTTTACTTCTGCCGACATGAGAACTACGTCTGCTGTTTCCATTGCTACATCTGTTCCCGCTCCACCGATCGCAATCCCTAAATCCGCCGAGGCCAATGCAGGGGCATCATTGACTCCATCTCCAACCATAGCCGTTTTGCCATGCTTTTCTTGAAGCTCACCCAACACTCGCACCTTATCCTCCGGAAGAAGTTCCGCATAATAATCATCCAGACCTAATTCATCGGATATTGCCTTAGCAGCCCTTTGATTATCCCCTGTCAGCATAACAACCTTTTGTATTCCCAGGGATTTCAGGTCGGAAATCAGCTTCTTGGCATCCTCTCTCACACTATCCGCGATGGATATAATGCCAAGAACTCTTTCCCTATCTCCTACAATGACAGCTGTTTGCCCTTTGTTCTCTTCCGATCTTAAATACTCTTCCTGATTTTCGATATTAATTCCATTTGCTTCGAATAGCTTTCTGTTGCCAATCCAATAGGTTTTCCCACCGAATTTAAACGAAAGGCCTTGTCCCGTTATGAGCTCAGCCTCTTCCGGCACTTCCTTAAGAGCTCCAAGCTTTTGGGTTGCTTCGTTGATAATTGCTTTTGCTAATGGGTGCTCGGAATATAATTCTCCAATGGCCGCAAGCCTTAACAATTCATTTTCGGCAATATCATACGTTTTAATATGCTTTACCGCAGGCTTCCCTATGGTTAAGGTCCCTGTTTTATCAAAGGCGATGACCTTAATAGTACCTAGCTTCTCCATGATTTCTCCGCCCTTGACCAGCACCCCGTGCTTTGCTCCATTTCCTATACCTGCTACTATGGATACCGGTGCAGAGATGACTAGGGCTCCCGGGCAAGCGATGACCAATAAGGTTAAAGCCAAGACAACATCTTTCGTAAAAAGATAGAATAGAACTGCCAGCACAATAATTGCCGGAGTATAATATCTTGAAAACTTCTCCAGGAATTTTTGTGTCTTGGCCTTTTTATCCTGTGCCTCTTCTACCATTTGCAGGATTCTGGCAAAGGTCGTATCGTCTCCTACTTTGTCGGCTCGAATCACTAAATACCCTGATTCAATGATGGTTCCTGAAAAGACAGTTTCTTCAACCCCTCGACTGACAGGAATGGATTCCCCGGTAATCGCTGCTTGATTGATATATGCGGACCCCTCAATAATCGTACCATCTACAGAAATCTTCTCTCCGGGTTTGACGACCACTTGATCCCCTTTGAGCACCTCTGCGGGACTTATTTCCACTTCTGTTCCGTTCCTTCGGACTCTTGTTGTATCCGGCGCTAAATCAAACAGGGCTTTTATGGAGGACCTTGTTTTTTCTATTGTTCTAGACTCTAAGTAATCGCCAAACATAAATAGGAAGGTCACTGCCGTTCCTTCCCAATATTCCCCAATAAACAGCGCACCAATCACTGCTATAGTTACTAGGGCGTCAATCCCGACAATGCGGTACTTTAACGCCCCAATCGCTTTCATAAAAATAGGGGTACCGGCCACAATAGTGGAAGCAATCATAACGATAATGGTTACCATCTCATAGCCTATTGTTTTGTCTAATATAAAGGATATTGCCACCAGTAGACCCGAAATTATTATCCTTTGGCCTTTGGTCATTTTAGACATTCCGATACCCCCTTTCTCAGCTTACTTTTCTCCTAATACTTTGTATCCGAGTTTGCCAATTTTACTCTTAATCGCGTCTGATTCAATCATAGTTTCGTCAAAGGTGACTCTCACTCTAGAAGTGTTGAACAACACCTCGGATTCATTAATGCCCTGTGTTTTTTTGAGCATTCCCTCAATTTTTGCGATACAGCTGGGGCAGCTTACTGTTTCCAATTGATAAGTCTTTTTGATCATGACATGACCTCCTAATTTTTTCTCATCTTCATTTTAGCTTGCATTGGCCGCAATTACTTTGACCTAGGTCAAAATTCCCCTTATCAATGAACGACTTAACAGATTTTAATCAAGTATGGCCTTAAGAGCTGTTAGAACCTGTTCTAACTCCTCATCCGTAGAGTCGATTTTGTTTTCCCGTTCGAAATCAAGACTGGTCATTAAAAAGTGCTTATCTACTTCAATCACAGCACCGTCGAAAATCTTCTTGCCGCATCCATCCTTGTGATAGCTCTGCGAAAAAACAGGGCTGTAAGAAAACTGAGTTTTCTTACAGCCCTGTTCAAATTTTCTATTTCTTCTCCCGACATAGACTCGCCCTTTCCATCTCATGGAATATCCACCCAAATGGAGATTAGATGTGCACCCTACACTCCTGAAACGCAACCCCATCATTGATAAGATCTCGGTAGCATACTAAGCTTACTGAGGCAAAGCTTGTTTTAATATCTCCACCGCGCGCGCACGGTTAGGAACTTTTCCCACCAGTTTGACCACTTCATCAATAACGAGTGCCGGAGTACTCATCACCCCATAAGACATAATCTTGGCCACATCTTGCACTTTCTCGATCTCTACGACAACCCCTAAATCCGCAACAGCCTCTCGCACAACTTTTTCTAACTTGGCGCAATTAGAACAGCCGGAACCCAAAATCTTAATATTCATTACAATTCACTCCTCGTATTTCTCTTGATTTGCAATTTTGCATTAACTATCTATTGCTACGACTAAAACAAGTTAAGCAAGTATCCCATTGAACAAATACCCTACAAAAATAATCGCCACCGTCATGATCCCAACGAAAATACCCAGTAGTTTGGGTTTCAAAACTTTGCGTAAAATAATCATTTCTGGCAAACTTAAAGCAGTTACAGCCATCATAAAAGCGAGAACGGTCCCCAATGCCATCCCTTTTTCCATCAGAACATGGACAATGGGAATGATCCCAGCCGCATTGGAGTAGAGAGGTACTCCGATGAGCACTGCCAAAGGAACAGCCAATAGATTATCCTTTCCAGCATATTTGACCAAGAAATCAGCAGGTGCATAGCCATGCATAGCACCGCCGATGGCTATCCCAATAATGACATATGGCCAGACCTTCTTCAGAATATCTACAACATATTCCCAAGCATATTCTACCCGTTCTCTCCAAGTTAAGGCCGCCAATTCAGTTTCGCCCATTTTGATGTCGTAAACATACCCCTCCACCAAATGTTCCAGTTTAAGTTTTCCAATCACCAATCCGCCAACAATGGCCACGGTAATCCCAGTTGTAATATAAATCGCTGCAATCTGCCAGCCAAACATCCCCCAGAGCATAATCAAAGCCACTTCGTTCACCATCGGTGAAGAGATGAGGAAGGAAAAGGTAACCCCCAAGGGTACCCCAGATTCTACAAAGCCGATAAAGACCGGCACTGCAGAGCAGGAACAAAACGGGGTCACGATCCCTAGCAAGGCCGCCATAATATTCCCAACATATTCTCGTTTACGGCTTAAAATTTTCTTAGTACGTTCCGGTGGGAAAAAGCTACGGATCAGTGAAACTAAAAAGATAATTGTACCTAACATTAAAAAGATCTTAATCGTATCATAGATAAAAAAGTCAACAGCGGCACCAAGGTGGCTGTCCGGTAGAAGCCCAAATAGTGTGTATGCTACATAATCAGCAAACATTTGGAGCATAATAATCAGTCCTCTCACTTGTAGGTTCTTCTTGCATTCTTCTTTATGTCATTCCTATTTACATTCCGTCCGCCCTCTCTTCCGCTATCCTGTAATAGACGAATTTCCCCCTTCTGAGTCCCTCCACCAAGCCCGCATTTTCCAAAACCTTGAGATTACGTGAAGCTACGGATTGGTTCATCTGAAAGTGATTCATCAGTTCGCAGACACATAGTTCTCCTTTTTCTAAGACTCGGAACATTTTAAGGCGTGTTTCATCCCCCAAGGCCTTATAGCGTTTAGCTTCCTGGCGGATTTTGTATTCATCATTACTCAAAGCCAGTCTAGTCATTGGAAATTCTTGGGACACATGATTCATCTCCTTTAAAACAGTATCATCCTTGTCTCATCGGTTTTAAATGGTTTATGTTATTATTATACCAGCATATTCACATATGTCAATATGCAAATATGTTAATAGACTAATATAAAAAATATTTAAATATACGATTACTATCCAGAATGAGTTTTAGTATAGTATGGCTCGAAGGTTTCCCTTCTCTAGGTTACCGCCTTTTTATTTAACACTAGCGTCTATTATATAGATGACTGGTTAAATATCATCGGAGCCCTGTTTCTCTTAACGTGGGGGCAAAAGGATTCCTCTACATCAATAATCCAGTTAATTTCTAGCTGATCCTGGCCAAAAATCCGCCAGAGTAAAGATGAATCCTGTATCCGGATGTGGTGCCTCTATAGAAACTTATACTTTGCCGATATGCCAAAATGAAAAGGTCCAAAGTCATTAAAAAATGACCTTGGACCTTTATTATTTAGCGATAGATCATGAGCTTCATCAATTAGCCCTCGTCGATATGCTCCAATCCCTGACGATAAAGTTCTAAGACATGATGTGCATTCTTAGCTGTGTAACGAAAAAACAATCGATTTCGAAGTCCATATCGATATGGAGGATATATTTTTAGCAGTGGCTGAATCGATTTATGACTAGTTAACAGCAACCGTTGCTGTTGCAACCGCAGCCAGCATTTCCAGCTGGGGCTGTTGGTGTTGCTTCCTCCATACCCAATACCTTGAGTGCCGCCTGACGGATGGCCTTTGCAGGGATATCTTCATATTCCTCGCCTTCATACCTTATCGTTCGACAGTAGGTTTCATTTCCCAGTAAAGTTGTACAGGAATCACAGTAGTTCTGTGATACCTCGATATTCAGAATATCTTCAATGGGAACTCCATTAAAAAGGATAGTATTTGATTGAGGAATTTTGGTATCATCAAGTTTGGTCTCGAACCATTCTACCTCAATCCCCTGTGGTTGTAAGGCTCTGTTTAATCTTTTTACTTCTTGATTGAGATTTTCACCCGTATCATAACAACGGTTGCAGGTCTCTCCTTCCACATCAAGGTGCTTCCATTCAATTTTCAGCGTTTTCATTTCCATACCTCCATTTTTTTGAGATCTTATTACACATATAAAGACGGAGGTTTTGGAAAATGGATGCATAAAATCAATACTTTTTTCTATATCCCGAGTTTGGTATGTTCAAATACATCAATTAATAGACCGTGGATCCTTATCTGACGCTGAAGGATCGTTAGGATCGTTAGGATCGTAAGAACCCTTATTGTCAGGCTTTTCCTCAGATACTTCTTCTAACTCGAAACCACCACAACATGACCCTTTCTTGTCTTTCTTACTGCCTATTAGCATTTCAAAAAATCCCTTTTTCTTTTTATTTTCCATGACATTCTCCCCTTTATTTAATATTTGGACCCAGTATCATCTCGTTTATAAGATCATATTAAAAATATAACCCCCCAGTACGGCTGTAATAAAAATCACTCCTACAATAGCACCCACTAACTTTTTTCTAAAAATACTCGCCAACATACTCATCTCTGGAATCGCCATACCCGCACCGCCAATAATCAAAGCGATGACAGCACCAACGCTCATACCCTTCTGCATCAAGGCTACGCCGATAGGTATGGCTGTTTCGGCACGAATATAGAGAGGAATACCGATAACCGCTGCGATCGGAATGGCCACTGGGTTAGTTGGGCCAGCGAATTTCAGGACAAACTCCTGAGGTAGATAACCATAGATGACCGCTCCAATACCTACACCGATCAGAAGATACGCTAAGACAGCCGTAAAATCTCCCCATGCTTTCCTAAAGGAAACTTTTAGCTTGCCTAAAAAAGCCTTAGGCACTTCCTCATCTTCTTTATGCCCACCCTCTTTAATCCTCACATTCTTTACCAGTTTCGATCCGCCCACTTTTTGTAAAATTACACCAAAAGCAATAGCAGCACCAAACACGACCACGAAGTAGATAACAGCCGCTTGCAAGCCCATTAAGGCCACTAACATCGCCAATATTATAGGGTTCAATAGCGGGGAGGAAATAACGAAAGACATAACAGCACCAAAGGGTACTCCAGCTTCAAGAAAGCCCAGCGTCATCGGAATCGTCGAACATGCACAAAAAGGTGTCAAAGAGCCAATAGATGCCCCGATAAAATTACCCCATATCCCCTTACCTGTCATCCAGTTTTTAATTTTTTCCTGTGGTATGTACATGAGTACTAAAGCGACCAAAGTGCTAATCCCAAGAAAAAGTACTGTGAGTTCTAGCGTGATAAAGACAAAATAGTTTATTGTATTTGATAATGAGTTCACTAAGTTCCCCTCCTATTCCCTATAGGGTTCTAGACAATGTGGATTCATGTTGCCGCACTGAGCTTAGCAAGATTTCTAATACGTCCTTTATCTGAACGACCCTTTGTGGTTCTAAGTCTTTAAGAACATCATCTAGATACAAAGTATTTTGCTCCACTACGTTGCTGATGACATCAGTTCCTTGAGCAGTAACCGTTACACAACAGATTCGTCCATCCACCAAAGAACGTTCACGTATGATATAGCCCTTCTTTTCCAGACGGTCGATAATTCTTGTCGCCCCGCTTTTTGTAAAATTTAAACCACGCCCTATTTCCTGTATAGAACACTGACTATTTTCGTAAATATTTTTGAGTGCCATAAATTCAACCAAAGACAAATTCCCGCAGCACTCTCCATTAACTCCTTGACTTCCAAAATTCCAAGCAATATCCTGCAACGAATTATAAATATCCAGTATGACTTTCTTCATAATATAGGTTCCTCCCTCCAATATTAATGTCATCGAATGTAGTTTACTCCTAATGGTTGACACTGTCAACCATTAGGAGGATAGAGAGACCACTCGTATTCGACGAGTGGTCTCTTCTACTCTGTAACCCCCAGACTGGCACTTCAACTAAAGGACCGATTACCGCCGTGAAAGCAACATCCGATGCTATTCCGAAGACAGCTACCGCAACCGCTATGGCCAGTTCAAAATTATTACTTGCTGCTGTAAACGCCAGGGTTACTGTCTGGTCATATCTGAAACCGCCCTTATAGGACATATAAAAGCTGACAAAAAACATAATGGCAAAGTAAATTAACATAGGTATGGCAATTCTAACGACATCTCCAGGATTATTAATAATCTGTTCCCCTTTGGTAATAAACATTATGACAATGGTATATAGCAGCGCGATCAAAGCTAAAGGAGAATTCTTCGGAATGAATACCTTTTCGTACCACTCTTTTGTTTTAATTCGTATTAAGCTAAACCGTGTCATAAAACCTGCCGCAAAAGGAATACCCAAATAAATAAGGACACTCTTTGCTACTTCCCACATTGAAACGTCTACCACCTGGCCTCCCCAGGAAAGTCCCAACCACTTTGGCAAGAGGGTGACAAAGATATAAATATAGACCGTGTATAAAAGAATCTGGAAGATCGAGTTAAGAGCTACCAAAGCAGCACAATATTCGTTATCACCTTTAGCCAAGGTATTCCAAACAATAACCATGGCAATACACCGAGCAAGTCCTATGATAATCAGCCCAATCGCAAATCCAGGCTTATCTCCAAGCAGCAAAATAGCCAGCACAAACATTAAGATAGGACCAATAATCCAGTTTTGGATCAGCGAAAAGGAAAAGATTTTCTTATTTTCTACAACTTTTCCGATCTCTTCATACTTTACCTTGGCAAGGGGTGGATACATCATGATGATCAGACCGATGGCTATCGGCCAGGATATTGTTCCTGTGCTAAATTCACCCAGCGACTTTGCTAAGTTAGGAAAGAACATACCTGTCCCTCCTACCAATTTTAATTGTTATTAACGGTAGCTTACTCTTAATGGTTGAGGGGGCAACCATTAAGAGTAAACTACCGTATAAGAGGTTTGCAGCTCACTTTACTTGGCCATAAACACCCGTCCTAAGGCTTCCTGAAGCGTTGTGACCCCGAAAACCTCCACACTTTGAGACCTCTGAATGTCCTTCGTATTTTCTATGGGAAGCAAGACTTGCCTGAGACCGGATTGCTCAGCTGCCTCCAACTTTGCTTGGATTCCACCAACAGGTCTAACGTCCCCACTTAACCCTATTTCACCAGTTATCCCCAATTCCTGCGGTATAGGGATTTTTCTCAGGGCAGAATATATGGCAATAGCCATGGCTAAACCTGCTGAAGGCCCATCCACTGGTACCGCGCTATTAAAATGCACATAAAGGTCACATTGACTTGGATCATAAACCCCTTCTGCTTGCAGGACAGCAAGTACAATATCAATGGAATTCCGCACTTTGCTTTTATATCTGTGCCGTCGCTGTTCATTCCCCAGTTCTTCTTCCTCGATGATTCCCATCATCTCCACCCGTCCTTGGCCGTTGGAAACCGGAACACTACGAACCTCAATCTCTAACAAGATGCCACTTTGCCGTCCTTTTCCATACACTCCGAGACCACTGACTCGACCTATACGTTCGCCTGTTGGCAGAATCGGAGTCCTCTGTAAAGAATAACTCCCATTTTGAATAACCTGGAAAATATCCTCCCGATTCATTTCTTTGCGTCCAGCATTCTCGGCTAATCCAGCTGCTAACTGGAGTAGATTTATACCGTCACGTCCATTACCAGACCATTCTGCAATGAGACATGCCTCCTCTTCTTTTAACGTCACTCCCATCCGGCAAGCTCCCTGCTGCACAATTCTTCGGATATGTTCAGAGCGCAAGGGCAGAAAGAATATTTCCACACAGCGAGATCTTAGCGCCTCAGGTATGCTTTCTGGCCCCCGAGTAGTCGCCCCAACTAATCTAAAATCCGCAGGTATACCGCGAAGAAAAATGTCATGCAAAACTTCAGGTATCCGGGTATCCTCCGGATGATAATAACTACTCTCCAAAAATACTTTACGATCTTCCAATACTTTAAGCAGCTTATTTTGTTGGATAGGATGAAGTTCTCCTATCTCATCAATAAACAATACCCCTCCATGGGCTTTACTGACCGCCCCCATCTTAGGCTGGGGAATTCCTGCCATCCCCATTTTTCCTGCTCCTTGAAAGATTGGATCATGCACTGAGCCAATTAAAGGATCGGCGATCCCCCGCTCATCGAAGCGACCGGTTGTTCCATCAAGTTCGATAAACGGAGCCTCTGGCGCAAATGGTGTTCGCCCCGAGGCGACGGCTTCCTGCAAAACGAGGCGAGCTGCAGTCGTCTTGCCCACCCCCGACGGTCCATATATAATGACATGTTGAGGATGCGAAGAACACAGGGCTGCTTTAAGCATACGCAGACCTTGTTCTTGCCCTTCGAGCTCATCCATAGCTCGTGGCCTCACTTCCTCACTCCATACCGTACTGAGCTCAACGGAACGCATCCGCTCCAATCGTTCCTGTTCACACGCCATCTCAGCACCCAACCACACATTGCTTCCTTGCTGCATTTTCCACTGAGCATACACGAAGAAAAGGATGGCTCCCATAAAGATAATCTGTCCTCCCAGCATTACCAAGCTATACCCATCCATGTTGCCCCTCCTCTCTTACTCTCAACCGCCGCTTCGTCTTAACACCCCTCGAGAATTATTCAATTTTACCTGAAAGGCGCGCATCAGTTTTCTCTGTGCGCGCCTTTCAGTCTTTAAGCTTTTTCTACTTTAACTCGAGAATCATAGAAGGAACAGCTTCCGCCGATCTTATCCTGCAAACATGTATTTCCAACGGATTCATCAACCCGCATGACATAGTTGATGTTGACTCCTAGCCCCCGTTTCTTGTCTCCCAGGATAGTCTTGCCATCGATGATGGTGTCCGCGGCACCATAATGCCAATGCCCAAAGCCCACACAGGCAGAGATCACTCCCGGTCGGATGCCCGGACGAAGTTTTACTTTCCCAGTAATCCCTTCCTTATTGGTAGCACTGCTCACCTTGATCAAATCGCCATCTTTTAAACCCAACTTACTTCCATCTTCATCATTTAATTCAAAGAAGTTTTCCGGAAGAATTTCCGTCAACCAAGGGGCACTGATGGTTCGAGAATGGGTTTGGAAGGAAACTTTATACGTATTTGTAATGAAGGGATACTCCTTATCCAGAATCGGATTATCCTTAGAATCCAGAACAGGAATATAGGCGGGCAACCCATCAAACGCCTTTCCAGTCATACTGTCCTTCGTCGTAGCTACTCTTTCCCCATAGATCGTGCATAATTTGGCGACTTTCTTTTTCATCATGAGCCGGTCGTAACCCTTGCTGTCATCTGCAAAGACACCACCTCGCTCAAGAATATAACGCACTTGTTCTTCCTCTGTAGACCCGGGAATTTTACCATTTTGCGAAGCAAAGTTAGCTACCAACTTAAGAAACCAATCGTCTTCCTTATTTAAAGGTATTCCTGCGCCAAAGCCATTATCCCCAAAGCCCGGCAAATCCATCTTCTTAGCCATGTCGATCATGATGTTTTCCAGGGATTTGGCTTGCGGAAATGCTTTGGTGATTGGTTGGCGAACTGAGGAAACATCTCCCACGACCGTTGGCGGAGCGCCCATAGCTCCCCATTGTTCAAGATATGTCACATCTGGCAACACATAGTCTGCATACATCGTCGTATCCCCAATGACGATATCCGTCGAGATAAACAAGGGTATCTTTTTCGTATCTTTTAAACCAGCGATGATTTTATCCTTCATGCCTGGAATCGCCCAGGCAGGGGTTCCCATATGGAGCCAGAGGATTTTGATTGGATAAGGATAGGCATCCATGGCCCCCGCGACGACTTCCTGATAGACATTACTGGTCAGGGGAAACCAAGGTCTTTGGGCTGGATAGCCCTTCTTTTTAAATTCCGTGGTTTTTTCATAAGCAAAGCCTTCGCGCGAGATTTTCACGCCCGCCGGTTTAACCGCACCTGGATGGAGTTTCGCCACCTGGTATCTGCCATTCTTATCCCCCATGGCACTTAAGGCGCTTCCACCAGCAATATACCCTCCCCGATGATCAATATTTCCTACCAAAAGATTCAGGATACACATGGCCCTCCCGGTTTGGAACCCATTGGTATGTTGTGCCAAGCTGCGATAAAAGTCTGCCACAGCCAACTTACCATAGGATGTGAACTCATCGGCTAGACGCACAATGGTCTCTTGCGGGATGTCACAGAGCTTGGCATACTCATCCAGCGTTTTTTCTTTGGAACGTTCGTAAAGAAGTTGCAAGGCCGTCTTACATTCGATCCCATTGACGCTCACCACTTCGCCCAAGAGATCAGCAGCATCCACTTCTTTCGCTAACCCAGGTTGACCCAAGCTAAGGACAACATAGTCTTCCGCAGTTCCTTGCAATCCTGCTTCATCAGCGCGCAAATATTTCTTAGTATCTAAGCGTACTAGGTAGCCTGCATCACTCCACGAGCTCTCTCCTCTTTTTGCTGCTGCCTGCTGATTAGGCGCTTCCAAAAAGTTTTTTTCGAAACGTTTGTTTTCAAGAATCCATTGAATCATGCCCATAATCAAGGCTGCATCCGTCCCCGGAATAACCGGTACCCATTCCGCCGATTTGGAGGCGGCCACGGAGAAACGGGGATCAATCGTTACCATCTTGCCACCATTGGCTGTGAATTCAGTCATCTTACGGCTCAATTGGTTCATAGGGAAATTTCCCTCCCCATAGTTTGCGCCGAAGTTAAGAATATACTTAGCATTCTGAAAATCGGGTTTCAAATGGTGGGTTCCGCCATAGGTATGATCGCTGGAGATATGATGACTTTGTTCACATACTGTGGTGTGCTCGAACCAATTGATGGACCCATAAGCTGCATTGACAAAGCGCTTAGCTAAATCGGACCTTCCTGCTTCGATCCGTCCGGCTAAAAAGACAAACTGATTTGCTTTGGTCCCTAACTCTGGGGCTTCAGGATCTATGGGAGTAACGAGATCACGAACACCCTTTAGTCCCTCAACATTTCCTTCCCCAAAGAGATTCCCACCTTCGATGATTTCTTGATAGGCTTGTTCCCAAGAAATCGCTTGCCATTTGTTTTCCCCGCGTTTCCCCGCCCGTTTCAAAGGTTGTGGTACACGTAGAGGATCATAGAGAATCTGAACACCAGCTTGCCCACGCGGACAAAGCTTGCCAGCAAATTTACGTGCTTCTTTGGGGTCTGTGTTATACGGCAGGGGAGTATTCATAGTCATCGTACTATAGGGATTGCCATCAAGTTTGATCAAGACTCCATCCTTAACTTTTCCTCGGATATTACAATCGCTATGACAGCCAAGACAAATGGAATGGACCATCTTGACACTTGGATCCGTATCCAGGGTATCCCCTTGAGGATTTCCTTCCCGCCAACTAGGGATAGTTGTGTTTTCATTTCCCGCAAAGGCAAGGGGTGCAATCGCGCCCATAATTCCTAAGGCCGATGCTCCTTGCAAAAATCGACGTCGTGTTATTTCCTTCATAGTTTAAACAGCCTCCTTGCCACTTTTCGAAGTTCCCGAAAAATTACCCTGATTAGCCGGCAGAACCTTAAGTAAAAGCACGATGCCCGCGACGCCGACCAAAGCCAGGATCAAAGCAGCGGTTACCTCTGCACTGCTCGCATGATATTCAAGCAAGGTATTGCCCGCGAGAGGAAGTCTTTGCCCATCCACCACTAAGTTATAACGCATCAGAAAGACTCCAAGAACCACCAGTACTGAAGCAAGTAAGGTTGCGGCTTTTTTTTCAGCCAGTGGACGATAAATCAGGATCAGAAAAGGAATCAGTAATCCAACAACGTTTTCCAACCAAAAGAAGCTAAAGCTCTCCTTATGCAAAAGCAGATAAGCCGTGGCATATTGATCGGTGTGTCCAGACCACAAAACGATGAAATAAATAACCATGAGAGCTCCGTCCACCAAGATAAACCATTTCAACCAATTTTTCAACAGGGAATTTGCTGCCTTCACATTGTCTCCTTGATTCCCTAGGACTTTTTCCAAAAGACTGTGAGCAATGATCAAAAAGGCAGTACCTGAAACCAAGGCGGAGAAGAGAAAAATCACCGGCATTAAGGGGGTATTCCATAAGGCGTGACTTTGAATGTTCCCCATCAGAAAACCAGTATATCCTTCAACTGCGAGTGCCAAAACAAACGCTGCAATTCCAAACGACTTGGAATTCTTTGGTTCCCCTCGGAAGAGATTGTACGTATACATTGCGAGTGCAATCCCGTAAAGAACCAGAATATACGCTCCCCAAGACATAGCCGAAGTCGCTTGGAAATGCCCTAATAAGGTGATAAATCGTGTAGGCTTTTCCAGATCAAGGATCAAATGAATAGGAGCAATTACTAATAAGGATAACGCAATGACCGCACCCATTTTCGCGGCTTTGCGCAAGGTGTCGATTCCAAAAACACTTCCTAAACTACTGATCAAGAGGACTCCAGCACTTAATCCCGTGTAGTAAAAATAAAGGGCAACCATTAATCCCCAATACATGGTCGTTTCCGTGGCAAAAAAATGCACAGTCTTCATTATTTATCCCCTCCGATCAATTCAAGAAGGTTCGGCCTTAACGCCTTATCGTCTGCACCGATATAGTAGGTGTGAGGTCGGTTATTCGTTTCCGGCTTAATAACGGTGGTTGGGAACTCAGCCATTAAGCGACTAACAGCACTCTTAGGATCATTTAAATCTCCAAAGATGCGGGCATTACCAATACACGTATTAACACAAGCGGGTTGAAGTCCCGCTTCCAGGCGATGATGGCAATACGTGCATTTATCCGCGCTATGCCGCTCTTCATTGATAAATCGGGCATCATATGGGCAAGCTGCAATGCAGTACTTACACCCAATACACTTGTCATAATCGATGAGCACAGTTCCATCCTCTAATTGATAACTTGCTTTTACGGGACAGACATTAACACAGGTCGGATTCTCACAATGATTACAGAGGCGGGGTAATCGATGCCGCGCAACGTTGGGGAAGCGTCCATACTCCATTTCCTCTACCCGAGCACGAAATACCCCGAGGGGGACATTATTTTCGCTTTTACAAGCGACTGAACAGGCATGACAACCGACGCATTTTCGCAAGTCGATTACCATCGCATACCGTTGACCCATACACCCAACTCCTTTATCTCTTTCGTGAATACTCTTACAAACTTAAGTATAAAGGATTATCCAACCAATCCCATCAGGGAAACCACTTATCTCTGTCAGGTTTTTTACCTATTCCTAAGTGATTTCCCCTACAATTAGCGAACACTTTTGCCGAAAATACCTACAAATTTTCTCCATAAAACAAAAAACCCCTACAGATTCAGATCTCTGTAAGAGGTTTTCCCAAATTATAGGCTTCCATTTCTATAAGTAAGTAGGAGTTCTCTGCATTTATATTTCTTCTAAACGAACAATTCCCATTTTATGTGCATAACGAACCAGTTCCGATCGTTTATTACATCCTAGCTTCTCAGAAATTCTTCGCCGGTGAGTTTCGACAGTCTTTACGCTTATATAAAGTTCTATGGCAATTTCATTATTTGTATACCCCAGAGCCAACGCTTTAAGCACCTGCTTTTCCCGTTCACTAAGCTCCCCCCCGCCAGAACCCTCGCCACCCTGATGAATTTTACTCAAGAGCTTGGCCGCCAGCGGAGGATAAATATAATCCCGTCCCTCGATGACAGAACGAATTGCGGTCAAAAGTTCTGTGTCTAAGGCCTTTTTCAGGACGTATCCTTGTATTCCTAACGACAAAGCCTGTTTAAGATAATCTGCGTCATCAAACATTGTTAAGATTATAATACGCAAATCAGGCAGATCTCGTTTCAACTTCGTAGCACATTCTAATCCATTCAGTTCGGGCATGCTCAAGTCTAAGACGAGAATATCCGGCTGAAGAAGTTGAGCTAAGCGACAAGCCTCATTCCCATCGGATGCTTCGCCTACCACTTCAATATCTTCTTCACGGTCTAATAAGATCTTCAAGCCCTTACGTAAGACAGAGTGATCATCCGCCAATAAAACACGAATCAGGTTCAATCTCATCTCTCCTCTTGATGGCGCAACTCATGGGGATATGCGCCTTTACAATTGTCCCTTGCCCAAGTATTGAGGTGATTTCCAAGCTCCCCTGATAGTAGCGCAAGCGATTTTTTAACTCGCTTAAACCTCCGGTAGACTCCTCAAAATTAGCCAGTTGCTGGGGCTCGATCCCTACTCCATCGTCTTTGATTTGAATGGCTAAATCGCGCTCACAAACACAGAACGTCAGCTCGACAAGTCCGGCTTGTGCATGGCGGCGGATATTTTCTAATCCTTCCTGGGCAATTCTAAAAATGAGAATCTCAATTTCGGACGGAAAACGCATATCTTGAGCACCAAGTGCGGAAAACTCTACCCAAACTCCCGCCTGACTTTCAAACCAACGAATATAACTCCGCAGGGCAGTCCATATCCCCAAGGTATCCAAAACAGATGGCCGTAATCGTTCGGTTAGTTCGGTAATCTCGGAAATGCTTTCGCGCAGAATAGTTTGTGCTTCACGATAATCTTCCACTGCTTCACCCGGGTCCCCAGGCTGGATTGTCGAAGAACGTTTTGGAATCATCCCCAGTCGCATAAGTACTGCACTTAGGGATTGTCCTATTTGCTCATGAAGGTTCGTGGCCAGAACCGATCTTTCTCTCTCCATCTTATTCCAGGAATAGGTGTACGCCTGGAGTGCCTGTTCGGTTTTTTTATCGTGGGAAGAGTTCTTCGTTACAAACCAGGTTCTTATCCTCAAGCCGCCCTGAATGCGCCGTGAAATCATAAAGACGGCAAGCAATAATAAATCTATCCCTAAGAATGGGCGATACTGTTCCTTAATTTTTCGCAGCGGCAGATCGGAGATTCCAACTCTGAACTGATAAAGCTCAAGGAAAGGTATCTCAAAGTTTACTTCACCCTGGAAATACCTCTGCCGACTTTTCAGTATGACGCGTTGGTCCTGATCCAAAAGTTCGAGAAATGTCAGATTACGATCGAATTCCAGAAGGTGCTCAAAGGCCGGGTTGACTTTATCCATAGTTTCTTCACTCAGAGAGTTTCCCAGCTCGACCCCCACATGACGCACGGAGACTAGTACCTCTTCACGCAATTGTACTTGAACATGTTGCAGTGATAACCTTTCTGCCCAAAAGACGCCAAATCCAAGGAAGGCTAAAAAAAGACAGACGCTCAGTTCCCAATGCCAGACAAATCGTTTCCCTCGGCTCATAGCGCTCCTCAATTCACGCTTTTATATAATTATATAATTATATAACTCTCCTGTAAATCCCAATTTTCTCTAATTCACAAAAAAAATCGTCCTTATGTGCTTCATACATTCCTCAAGTACCACCTAGTTTAGATCAATCAATCAATAAAGAAAACTTGACTGGCGCCCACGAAGACACTGTCTTCGCACGTATTAGCCCTCTTGCAGACACTATCTTCGCACGTATTAGCATTCTGTCAGCCTTGGCGCAGGCGGCTGCCTTAGTTGCTCTTATGCTACCCGCAACTTATACTCTTTGATTGACAAAAAAACTATCCCCCCGATTTACATCGAGGGGTAGCAACGCCTTATATTATTCAATTCGCTCCATTTTATCCGATAATCCTTCTTTTTCCTCTTCTAAAAAGCCCCTTAGTAAATATGCTATGCCTCGATAAAAATCGGTATCCGCTTTCATCTCTAACACATTTACAAACTCCAACATCCACGAATTGAGATGGGCCTGAAAAAACTCAACTTGCCATTCTTGCAGCCGTTTCTGATCCTCAACTTCTTGGGCAAGACTGGTACGGCGACAAAGCTCAGCCATAAAGAAGAGCTCAAGGGCGACATGATCCGGGATGAGATCCCAGCCCTCGGCAAAAACAATCTCCCACTCTCCTAAAATACGATGCATCTCCTGAGCTGGTTCTTGCCATAAACGCCCATACGTTCCATCAATATTGCGATGGGTATAGCATGACTCATACGGAAAAGTAAGCTTGAGGCCAGGTACATTAAACAAAGCGTCATAGTCCAATTGAAGTTCTTCAAAATAATTGGGGTCTTCCTCTGCTTTTTTAAGGGCTTCCAAGAGTTTCTCTTTGCCGAAAATGTCAGGCAACCCCATTTGAAGTTTCTCACGAAAACTTAGATTGAGCCAAGAGTCATCAATTTTCCGAGCTAAAGACCCTGCAAACAAATTATATAGAACTGCACGGTTTACCGACTCGTTTTGGAAATTCGAAGCCTGAGTCATTGATTCGCCTCCTTAGTCTAATTTTTACATTCTTAAGTAGGGCATCCTTTGGCATGCATTAGCCGTTCTTCGTCTTCCTCGACCTTTGGAAACGTGGGCAAAAGCAAGCCAAGAAGCGAATGTTCCCCATTCAGCGAATAATAAATCCATTGTCCTCCCCTGCGTTCATGAACAAAGCCCGTTTGACGCAGCCGCCTCATATGTTGGGACACCCCAGGCTGGCTTATTCCTAAGACTTCGGTTAAGTCACAGACACATAACTCCCGCCCCTGCAGTAACGCTAAAATTCTCAACCGCGTTTTATCCCCAAGCACCTTAAATTCTTCAGCCATCTCCTCAATTCGCGTAACCCTTAGCCCCTTTCCGATACTCGAACATTCCTTATATAAGTATATTATTATATGTTTTCTAGAATTGCAACTTTGAATTCATATTTCAAACTGCCTTATATTCTTTTTCGATTTTGCCTCTTGCATTTTGCGAATTAAGTACATGTGCATCGCCAGCCATACCAAACAGCTAAGGAATATGGGAGTCACCTATGACGTTCTTCTTTAGATAGTTGTTCCGTCATCTCTTCCCCTCCAAAAAATTGCT
>LOEW01000238.1 GCA_001516045.1 Desulfosporosinus sp. BRH_c37 | reverse complement strand
TACTTGGCGGAGAAATATCAAAACGGTTACGAGAACTTGTCAGACAAGGATGCGAAGCAAGAAATATTACAATTGTACAAGGAAATATCGGAAGGGATCATGTGCACATGCTGCTGTCATGTCCTCCGAGTCTGGCACCGAGTAAAATAGTACAATATCTTAAGGGGAGATCATCAAGGTTATTGCAGGATCAATATCCGGAATTAAAGAAAAGATACTGGGGTCAACATTTATGGGCGAGAGGGTATTTTTGCGCAACGGTAGGAAGTGTGACAGAAGAAACGATTAAGAAGTATATAGAAGACCAAGAACTCTCGGGAGGTAACGAGATTTTTAAGATTACTGAATGAGTTTCAGTCATAAAAAAGTTGCTTTCAGCGACAGGTCTTTTCAGAAGGATTAATCCTTGGGCGGTCGACTTTCAGTCGATAAGCATTTATGCTTTAACCCGCCCACTTCAGTGGGCGGTAGTTTAGTTGAATAAAGATCCGCCTGAAATCCGGACAGGTACGACTGGGCATAGGGCAAGGTATTATCTACGGTGTTAAAGGGTATTATCCCCTCCGGCGGTATTCCTCCCGCCTGCTTTACTGTGGACACCTGGCTTGAGGAACACATTAGGCTGGTAGTTTCAACCTAAAACTCGTCAAAGGTAATTTCGCAACCGCAGTTTTGGCAATGAACCTAATGCTACTCCCTCAAAGGCTACAGAGCTTTTCTCCCGCTCAGAGTACTCGCTAAAGTCATATTCCAAAACCGTTTCCGATCCAGTCTCTATCCTGCTTTCCGTTTTACACGATGTACACCTGAATTTTTCGCTCCCGATGTCATACTTCATAACACCACCGCAATTTGCGCAGATAAAGGTTTGGGTGTCCACAGCGATCTTTACCTGTGCATTAGTAGTTTCCATGTCCATTTCCATAAGATACCTCCATTTCATGTGGTAAACATTACTTGAAATTTGCGCGTGCTCTGTTCTGCTTAAACATCCACTATCCTACTTGGTATTTTCTACATTATGTGCCTTTTTCAATGCTTCCAGGTCGGCCGTATAAGTATTCGGTTTCTTTTCTAAGTTGCTTTAATTATTGTCTTCAATACACAACCAAAACGTATAGCCTACATGAAATGTCATTTCCAAGTCATGAAATATTAATTCAAGCGTTTTTTTCTAACGATTCTGGTATAATGGTACTTAAATATGAATGGTGCTTACATATGACAAGGTGAAAATTTCTTTCAATAACGACAGAAAGCTGGATCTTTTGCAGATCAGCTGGCTTGCGGATGATTATTGAAAGCTGATTGGAGGAACACACCTTTGATGGATTATATAAGATCAGTTCTAAGCCTTATTTTCGCAATCAGCGTGATGTATATACTTTTGGATTGTGAGATCAAGCACAAAAAGGACCGCTTTCTGTTGGGACTTTATGCAGCTGTCGTGCTAATTTGTGATGGGTTTGTTTTGCTCAATTTCGGGTATGCAACTTTTATGAAACTATATCCCCTTCTTGTCCACCTTCCGGTATTTTTAGCCTTTGTGTTTATCTCAAAGTTCAAACCAATCAAGGTATTCTTTATTCTTTTGACACTCATCGCTATAAGCACGTCATTCTCCTTGGTAGGACTTATTATTTCATCTATTTTTGGCTCCAGCAGGGAAATCGTGAACATTGTTTGCTATATCCTGTATATACCCACAGGATTTATTATTTACCAGTATATCCGTCCGCCTTTCCTTTATATGATGCACAACACAGATAAAGGCTGGTTAGGCTTTTGCATTATACCACTTTCATACTCCGTGCTTATTTATTCTATCGCAAAATATGATTTGGACAATGTGATCTTTGGACCAATTGTAAAGGATGCTGTGCTGCTCTTTATTATGACTCTCTCAGCTTATATTCTGATTCTACGATTTTTCAAACAAACCAGAGAACATCTCACTCTGCAAAACGAACAAAATTTATTAATGACTCAAGTGGCCGCAGCTCAGATTCATTTTGAAGCATTGGAAGAATCACAAGAAAAGACAATGCTGTATCGACACGATATGCGACACCACTTGAATCTGATCAATTCCTATTTTGCGGACAACAACAAGGAAGCGGCGCAAAACTATATTACTGAGGTCGAAAAAACTATTGAGGGTGCTGCGGTTGAAAAATATTGCAGCAAATATACGGTTAATTTGATTCTATCCTCTTATATTGCTAAGGCCAAGAATGAACAAATAACTGTTGAAACTCAAATCGATCTCCCGGAAAAAAACGCCGTATCCGATATGGACCTTTGTGTTATTTTTGCCAATGCCCTGGAAAATGCCATCAATGCCTGCAAGACCATTAACAGTGCCAATGACAGAATCATAAAAATCGTCTCCAAAATCAACCATAATAAGCTCTACCTACAAATCACAAACAGCTTTGATGGCACAATCATGTTTGTTGACGACATGCCGATAAGTACCGATGAGAATCATGGCCTTGGCACGAAAAGCATTGCAGCGGTAGCACAAAAATACGGCGGCATGTATTCCTTCACCGTCGAAGACAGAGTCTTTAAGGCAATCATTATCCTGTAGGAAATGAGCAGCAAAACTCACCGTTTTGTTAGATGTTGATTTTGCGTCATGAAATCTACCTCACAAAATAATTCTCGCCTTAAAAACCCCACTTTCAGCTGTAAAGGAGCACAACCCGTTATATTTTTGCACAGTAGCCGCGATGCTTTTTGTTCCAAAACCGTGGTTTTCTTCCTTACTGATGGGCATATTCTCTACGAATGTGACTTCGCCACTGAAATTGTTCGTTACTTGGATAAACAACCTATGATTTTTAGACTTGCAACTAATATTTATCCTTCTATTATGGCTTTCTTTGATAATCCTACAGGCTTTGATCGCATTTTCTATGGCATTCGATAGAATAATGCACAAATCCATATCCGACACTTCACAGTCTTTGGGAATATACACCTGAGACTCTACCATAATATCTTCATTTTTAGCCCTATTGATATAGGGTGACAAAATCAAATTCACAGCTGTGTTTTCACAGTATTTTATTGTCACTGTATCATCAATGTTTTTTTCAATTTCTGTAATATATTCTTTTATTTCAGCAAGCTTATTATCAGCTAAATAACCATTGATCAGGTGTAAATGGTGGCGCTGGTCGTGACGATAAATAATCGCTTTTTCCTCTGATTCTTTTAACGTTTCTGAACGATCCTGTAAGGCCGACACCTGTATTGCTAATATTGTCTGTTCGTTTTGCAGGGTAAGCTGCTCTCTGGTTTGCTTAAAAAAACGTAAAATTAACACATAGGCAGCAATGATCAAAATAGCGACCGACGTGTCAAGCCACAAAAGCGGCTCATCTCTTACAAGCTCTACGTCATACCTTCCAAGTAAAAAAGTAAATGCATTATAGGAAAGCGGTATCAAGCAAAACGTTGCCCAACCTTTTGATGTATTACGTAGCATATAAAGAAATAAGGGACGAAAATACTTGTAAACAATAAACGTTATGGGTAGGTACATCACCAATGAAACAACGCTTACAACCACATCATTGTAGCCAAAAAAAGCTGCAACAATTTGCCCGACCAAAATGGGAGGGGAAGATAAAACGATAACTGTCAAAAGAACAAAAAATAGCTTTATTCCTCTATATTTTGAAATAAACCAGAATCCAATAAATAACGGCGCCTGTACAAAAACAGGGTATAGAATCATAAAACTCTGATAGCCTAAACTAAGCCACACAAACCCACCACTGATAAGTAAGAGGGTCATAAACGATCCCATTATGTAGACACCTTTTTTGGGCTTTACCTCAAAGTCCAAAAGCATATACATTAAGGTGATACTATAACCCATGGTAACAAAAAATTCTATCAACTCCATCATAGCTTGCTTCCTCCATTAGGCGAACGACTGCTCTGCCTATTTCTCGCCCATAGTTTGAGGGTACGACCCGTGGAGGAAAAGGATACCCCCACTCGTTATGAAATGTAGGAAATCTTGGTGAAAAATTGAATTAAGGCTTTACAAATGGCACTTTTTATATTTTTAATGCTATAATTGATTTCAGTGCTAAAAGCCTATGAAAACTCAGTCTCATTCTCAACTGACCGCTACTTCAAACAGTTTTTCCCATCTTATGGATACCATGTCTCTACAATATCAGCAATAACCATAGCAACTAGCGATATTATCGTTGAGTGGAGAGGTATTTCTTCTATACCAACCCGTTATTTCCTCTAATTGATCGCAAGTATCCCTTGGCGTGTGTTTACAACTTCTTTGCATTTTTGACGGATGTCTCCCTGGAAGAAACGAACGATCTGATGGAAGTTGTGAGCGATTGTTTTCAAGCCCATAATTAAACTACAGCTTACTAAACCTCGAACTCTAAGTTTCCCAGCTCCATGCGCCCGTTTAAAGGCGGAATTAGTTCCTTCGATAGCAACGCGTTTACTACCACTTTCGTTTCGGTCTAGCTTGTCCATGAGGATTAAACGAGTATTTTCAGCAATGAGACTTTTCTGGCTGACGCGCAAGACAGTATCTTTCTTTTGGAACTTGATCGGGCATTGATCCTTTAGGGGGCATTGAGTGCAGATATTTATGTTAAAGTGAGCACTCAAGATGCCGCTCTGCGAATTAAAGTCACTCCGCAAGGGCTCCTGCAATTTCGGACAGCTCACGATCGTTTCGAAGTGTTCAATGTTAAAGGCATTGTAAGGCAGTTTATTCGACGTGACATTTCGCCCCGTCATATCCGTGTAATGGAGTTCAATTCCAAGCCCTTCCGCTTTTTTAATGAGATCGCTGCTATAATATCCACCGTCTAAGTAAAGATCTTTAACTGGAGTTGTTTCTTGAAGTTTTGTAAGACTCTCATCAGCCATTTTGACATCACTTGCGCTATTGGGTTCCACATGGTAATCCGTCACGATTTGAACTGGATTATCATCGGCGCATGTTTCAGCGAGATTGACAACATAGCCGACGTGACTCTTGCCCGCCTTTTTTCGATACGTTGCCTCTGCATCATAGGCGGATTGAAGGGAACTCGCGGCGATATCTTTGTTTTCTTTAGCTAGCCACACTTTGCGTTCGTCATCATAAACCGTTTGTTCCTTTATGAAGCGAACGAGTACCTGAATTTCTGGACGCATTTGCAATTCCAAGTTGTCTTTCACAAGTTGGCTCAGTTCACCTCCCAAATTTAAGAGTTTTTCTAAGCGTGACGATGTTTCAGTATCTTTCAATTTATAGAGAAGACTCGTCTTGTAATTCGGTTCTAAGACCTCTTTAAACTCAGAACTAAGAATTTCTAGGGGACATGCCTTGAGTCCTTGAAGTAAAACATCATAAGCCAAGGCGAGCCGTCCAGCCCGTTTGATGTTAGACATAATCTGAGTCGAATCCATTCTCTGTTTGTCGGTATCAAGTTGAGCTACTTCAATGAAGTGTTGGACGAGTGTTTCAAACTGTTTAAAGATCAAGCACCCTTCTTTGGGATGTTCCAAGGTGTACTTATACAGTCTGGCCCGAAAGTCATAGAAGGTTCTACGTGCAAAATAACGTTCGCCGATATTACGAAGGCCCAAGGCATAAGAAATTTGATAGTCGTAGGCAAACGCTTCAAAAAGAACTTCATCAACAAAGTTTTTTAAATGTTTGATGATTTCGAGCGCAACCAAGATGTTGATCGGGAAATTTGGACGTCCATTATCACTCGAATAAAGAGGAGCAAATAATTTCTCGTCAATTTTAGAAAAAACATGCTTATAAAATAGTCCAGCCCAACTCTTTTCCAGCCTCTTTTTATAGCGGAGGTCCATTCCACTCAAATTATTAAATAATTTCTCTTGCCTATGCAATGTATTTTCTCTAAACATAGCAAAAATCACCTCAAATCGCAGTATAAGCAAATTATATCAGGATATCTCTGAATAGCTTTCTTATACTATATAATTCGTTGAAATAGGGGCAAATTCCTGCTTTTAGACAAAAAAATCATGAGGTTTCTGCACTGGAATCATAATTAAGTTTTATTATGTTAATCTAGCCTGTAAATTGGGTTGAAAGGCTTCGTATTCTATTCAAGATTTTCAAGATAAAGCGAAAGGAATGGCGCTTATTTATGTTACAAATTGCTATATGCGATGACAATTTCACCGAGTTATTACAAATAAAACAAATCGCCGAGAAGTTCAAGGCTTCTCATATTTCTAAATACAATATTAAATACGACACCTTTTCGAGCAGCTTGGATTTGCTTATAGCAACGGAAAATGGTTTAAGCTACGATCTTATAATTTTAGATGTTGTAATGCCTTTGATGACAGGTATTGAGGTTGCAACAGAGATTAGAAAGAAAAATAACCTTTCTAAAATTGTATTTTTAAGCTCATCAAGCGAGTTTGCCGTGGATTCCTACAAGGTAAATGCTTTTTATTATCTGTTAAAACCTATAAGAAAAAAAGAACTTATACCCATCTTAGAAAAGGCTTGTGCTGATATTGTTGATGAAAAAGAAAAAGGAATCATTGTAAAATGTAAAACGTGTTTAACAAAAGTTCTGTTACATAATCTTGAATATACCGAAGTTTCAAGGCGAACCTTATTCTTTCACCTAACAAGTGGAGAGGTTCTGGAAAGTTATGGTACTATGAGCCAGCTTGAAAACGACTTGCTAGGGGATAAACGTTTTATTAAGCCCCACCGCTCTTACATAGTCAATCTCGACTGTGTTCACCGTATTACCAATAAAGATATCATCACCTTATCAAATAAGCCTATTCCAATCTCCAGAGAGCTCTATAAGAGTATTAAACAATCATATATTGATTATTCGTTTGATGGATGTTAAAACCTATG
>LOEW01000237.1 GCA_001516045.1 Desulfosporosinus sp. BRH_c37 | reverse complement strand
AGGATGACTTACGTCACCGAAGACTCGATGTTCAACTTTAGTTTATTGGTTGTCGGATCTTGCCAAACTTCTGGAGATTCATATAGTAATTGCTATTAATCGTATTAATAGTCTGAAAAATAAGATATAATAGGATTGGTCTCAAACTTCTCAACAAATGGAGGGCATTATGAGTGACGATAAAGTTTATAGTTTATCCAACATTGAGTTGTTTTCTGATCTGTCATCCCCTGAATTAGCTGAGCTCGCTAGAGAATTTCAATGGGAAAACTATGATATAGGCTCTGAGATTATCAAGCAGGGCCAAGCAGCGAATTCCTTTTATATTCTGATCAAGGGAAAAGCGGATGTTATGGTTCAAAAAGAAGGACCTCGTATGTGGCGCGTTAATTCATTGGATCCGGGAGATACCTTCGGTGAGTTTGCTTTGCTTAACGGTAAGGCCGCTTGCAACACAATTCTTTGCTTAGAGGAATGTCAGGTTTTGGCGTTGGATGCAGAAAGTTTTGCACGCATGCTTTTGCGCTGGCCCAAGCTTTACCAAACGTTTATCGGCAGATTAACCGAAGACTTGAATGAAGCAAACCTCGTTTTATCTGAAGCCAAATATAAGGAGATTCTACGTTCTGCTTTGCAGCTTACCCAATATAAAGATAAATTTTATGGGCTTTGGGGTGGTGCCCGCACGACGGGAGAGGTTGAACGGAAACTGGAAGAACTAGCCCACGCCAAGGGACACCTGCTTTTAACCGGAGAACGGGGTACCGGTCGCCAGATGATGGCTTGGTACGTCCATAAACGCCAATCCGGTAAAGCAGCCCCTTTTGTAGTTGTGGACGGACGACGTTTCGATCAGCAGTGGAGGGACTTAATCATTGAGTCCGTCGACCAAGAGGACTCCTCAGCCTTTCATAACTCCAATCCTTTCGCTATTGCTGAGGGTGGAACCTTATTCATACGGGAAATAAACCTCATATCTCCCCATACCCAACTTAAACTTGCCCAAGTAATGAACTTACAGAAAAATAAATGTTTCGTCATCGGAAGTTTGGACGCGGAACCTAATGCTTTGGAAAGAATTATCATTCCGGAGCTCCGGAAATGTTTTGCTCATACGTATGAAATATCTCCTCTACGTAAGCGTAAACGAGATATTCCCATTCTTGCTCAAGGATTCCTGGAAAAACTGGCTAAGAAGAACAATCGCAATGTCCCTACTCTGTCTCGGGAAGCAACCCAACTATTGCTCTCACATCATTACCAGCAGGGAAATGTTTCAGAATTAATTCAAGTTATTGAAAGAGCCTTTTATATTGCCGACCAAGATGTTATTGGGTTAGAACAAATCTTTTTTGGTCCCACGTCTGAACAAAACGGTTATACAGTTAACCTTTTAGGATGGTCAAAGCTAGAAGGTTTACTGAAGAAAGGATCGTTTCTTGGCTGGCTAAGGCTGGCAGCCGCAACTCTATTTATTGCCTTGGTCTTATTATTGCTTCTTACTCCTGAAATTGCAGTTTCCACTAAGATTTTCACTTTAGTTTGGGGTTTATGGTGGCCAGCACTTGCTCTTATATCTCCTTTCTTAGGTAGATTGTGGTGTACGGTCTGCCCGTTTTCTACGATTATGGATTTTGTGCAAAAAAGGGTGCACAAGAACCGAGCAATTCCAGAGTTTATTATCAAATATGATTACATCCTAGTAAGTGTCCTGTTTCTTTTAATTTTCTGGGTTGAAGTGGTTACCGACATGCGTTTAAATCCTAATTACACTGCCATCTTGTTAATATCTATTCAGTTAAGTGCAATTTTTATCGCTGTACTCTATCCACGCCATACTTGGTGTCGGCATTTTTGTCCGTTGGGAGGATTTATTGGGACTGCTTCTATAGGATCAATGTTGGAGGTCCGAGCTGATCCCACGGTTTGTTTAAATAAGTGTACGACCTTTGAGTGTTACGTCGGCAGAGGGACTGTTCCAGGCTGTCCAATGTCCCAACATCTTCCGTATTTAGATAATAATTTAGACTGTAAACTGTGCTTTAACTGTGTACGAAATTGTCCGAATGGTTCAGTACGAGTTAATTTGCGTCTTGCAGGTCGTGAGGTATGGAATCTGGTTCGAGTTAACCAGGGATACGTCGTGTTTATCGGGGTTATGTTGGCTATATTGGTTCCTCTCAATTATTTCGCACCGCTCCGTGGATTATGGCCTTCTACTTTGTGGAAAGCGTGGTTTAGTCTGTGCTATTGGGGAGCAGGCTTGGCAGGGGGGATTCTTACTTGGATGATCGCCAAACCCTTTAAAACAAAAGCGGCTTCCCTAAGCGTTAAGTTTATTTTTGCATTTACTCCTTTAGTCCTAGCTGGGCATATTATGTATCAAGTGGGCTTTATTCCAGGAGTTCGTTCTCTTCTATTCGGAGTAGGCTATGAAACGCCGTTAGGCCTGAATACCTTTTATATTCACGCTACAGTCATAGCTTATGGGATTGCCGCCACTTTTGGTTTAGTGTTAACAGGAATAACCATTGCTCTCGTTTTATTACACACTAAAGAAAAGCGAGCAAGTCGCTTGAAAGCGTAAAATTTGGTTTCAATTATAACACTCCCACTTCATAAAGGGAGTAGAAGTTTTAGGGAAAGCGAGTTCACGACACATAATCTGGATGTGTAAGAGGGATTTTATGACTATAAGGAAATAATCATTTTGGTACTAAAAGGAAGTGTTCTTAAATGGGCTTTATTAAAGAATTCAAAGAGTTTGCGACTAGGGGCAACGTGATGGAGTTAGCTGTAGGTATCATTATCGGTGGCGCTTTTGGGAAAATTGTTTCTTCTTTAGTTGCCGATATAATTATGCCTCCGATAGGTCTTATTGTGGGAGGCATGAAATTTACTGATCTAAAGCTGGGTCTAAAAGATGCCGTTGTTGATGGCACGGGTAAAATAATAAAAGAGGCAGTGACTTTAAATGTTGGCAACTTTATCCAGGCAGTTTTTGATTTTCTAATCATCGCCGGAGCTATTTTCTTGATCGTGAAAATAATGAATAAGCTGAATAGGAAAAAAACTGAAGAGCTCCCTGCTCCTAAAGGTCCAAGTTTAGAAGTACAACTGCTTACGGAGATCAGGGATCTTCTTAAGAAGAAATAGACTTGAGATATTAAAGGGCGCAAGTAGCGAAATTGACAGGAGTTTTTTAAATGAACGGTCAGATCAGGAAAGACATTTATGCAGGGGTAACTGTAGATATTGTATTGAAAGCAGATCAAAGAACAGGCAAACTAACGCGAGGAGTCGTCAAAGATATATTGACAAACTCTCCGACCCATCCGAGAGGAATCAAAGTTAGACTCACTGACGGGCAAGTCGGAAGAGTTCAAGCAATTATTAAATTTTCCTCCTAACAATGAGCCGACGTTGGATGAGATTTATAACTTTAGTTTTTTGAAACGAATTATAAATCTTATCACTATCCATTTTCTTATTTTGGAAATCTTCCATAGAAGCTTTGAAAAGAATCCCATCTTAATACACCTTCTTCTTTTCACTTCATCCGTTGCCAATCCGCCACCAGAATTGAGGGTTGAATTTAAGTTTCCCTAATTTCGGAAAAATGATTAAGTAATTATTTACCAGATAGGTTTTCAACTCAACTATTCATTTTTTTAATTAAGTTTCGAAGGTCCTCTGGAAAGGGAGCGCGGATGACCATGGGCAGTCTGGTCGCAGGATGTAAAAAAGCGTATACGGAGGAGTGTAAGGCTTGACGCGAGATTAATGTGGTATCACCCTCGTAAAGATCATCTCCCAGCAAGGGGTGTTTAAAGCCTGCACAGTGGGCACGAATTTGATGGGTTCGCCCGGTTTCTAAGCTAAACTCCAGAAAAGTAGCGCTAGGATAGCGGTGAAGTACTCTGTAAAGTGTCCTGGCTGATTGCCCACCGAGTTGGGTTTGGCGTTTAATAAAACTATCCGGGGCAAATCCGATGGGGTCGTCGAGGGTGCCTTCATTTTCGAGAACAACTCCTTCTACAAAGCCAAAGTAGCGCTTCTGGATATGTCCGCGCTCCAATTGCCAAGCGAGTTGTTGATGCGCGAATTGATTTTTGGCGATTATGACGACGCCGGAGGTATTCCGGTCAATCCGGTGAATCGGACGATAACGGCGATGTTCCCCCTTACGTTCCCAATAGCCCACAACGGCGTTTCCTAAAGTGTTCGTGAGATAACGGTGGGTCGGATGAACTACTTGACCCACCGGTTTATTTACGACTAAAAGATATTCGTCTTCATAGAGAATGTCGAGGGGTAGATCTTCTCCTGGAATGTTTGTAGCTTCCTCATCAGAAAGAAGGTGAACGGATAACGTTTCTCCTTCTTTGCCTCTTGCCGTTAAGTAGGTGAAGTTTCCATTAACCCAAACGCGTTCTCCTTGTTTTAACCGTTGTAATAATCTGAGCGAGAAATGGAATTTGTGGAGCAGAATCGTGAGATATTTCTGACCTGAGTCCTCTGCTTGTAATTGATATTCCCACAGATTATGCTGTGTGTACATAATTTCCTCCTTGTAATGGCACCCGTTTTAAGGTGTATTAATAGAGTTAATATATAAACGTGAGGATATAAAGGGAAAATAATGAAGTATGAAGAATATAATCCCATAAAGGTCTTTGTTAGACATAACAATGGAAGGAGGCCCCCAAGGAAAGACTCTGGCATTGAAAAACTCTCGCATTGAAAAACTAGCTGATTCCTAAATCTAATCATACCTTAATGCGTGAACTATTAAAAGAATTCAGGGTTGAGCAGGCAGAAGCAATGACTCGATGGGAACTTTTACGTCGGAGGATTTTGCGGTAGGAGTTAATCCATATATTCACACGCCTATGAAAGACACACTTTTTGATGAAAAGATTGATGGAAGTTTCCATTTCACCCCAGGATCTTGTGATGATTGTAATAATGGCAATAAATCTGCTATTCATTGGGAGTTTGTAGATAATCCAAGTTGTTATCCTGATAATATGGGGGAGAAGATATGAAGATTTTATGCAGTTTGCCAGTACGGAAGGAGCAGCGGGAACAGGTACGTTCCATTCTTAGTGAAGCAGAATTCTTAGGCGTCAAAGACTTTTCAGAGGTGGATCAAGACGTCGAGGTGCTTGTTAGTTTTGGACAAGATATCACGGAAGAAACACTGTTTCATTTCCCAAAGCTACGCTGGATTCAAGTTATGAGTGCAGGGATTGATGACTTACCGCTTCAAGCAATAGCCGGGCGGGGGATTGCGTTAACGAATGCTCGCGGTGCCCACCGTATTCAGATGTCCGAGCATATCCTATGGAGTATCTTAACTATAATGCGCCAAGGCCAAATCTCTATTCGTCATCAGGAACGGAAAGTTTGGTATCCAGAGGTTCGTATTGAGGAACTGTACGGAAAAACAGTGTGTATTGTTGGGGCAGGAAGTATTGGTGAGGCTGTGGCTAAAAAATGCCATGCGTTTGGGATGAACGTTTATGGGATAACTCAGGTTGTAAATAATCATCAAGACTTTGATCGAATTGGGTTAATCAACGATTTGAGTGCTTTCTTGGGGATGAGCGATATTGTCATTGTGATTCTTCCGCTGACCCCGGAAACGTTTGAATTATTCAATAGAAATTTAATTAATCAGATGAAAACAGGTAGCTATTTGGTCAATGTCGCGCGTGGGGCGGTGATAGACGAGTCAGCTCTCGTCGAAGCGTTGAAGACGGGAAAAATCCGTGCCGCGGCTTTAGATGTTTTTGCACAGGAACCGCTACCAGAAAACAGCCCTTTCTGGGGGATGGGAAACGTCTTATTGACACCACATATTGCAGGGCATTCACCAAATTATGTAGCAAGAACGTTTGAAATCTTCAAGAAAAATTTGGCTGTATATCCGGATTTTTCTCAAATGCTCAATCATATAGAAATTAGTAGAGGATATTAATTTATTAATCTAGATAAGGAGTCGATTACAAGCGGTCATGAAGAATAAACGATTACGTTTGGTTTATAATCCCTATGCCGGTCGACGTAAATTAACCGCGCAACTGGATACTGTGATTCGCATTTTTCAAGAAAGTGGGCATGAGGTAAGTATACATCGAGCTTCCTCTCCCGAAGATATTGAACAGATTGCCTCCCAAAGCTTGGATGTGGATCGATTGGTTATAGCTGGGGGAGATGGCAGTATTCATCAGGCGGTCAACGGCTTACTTCGGATTTCCGCAGAAAAACGCCCAGTTCTAGGTATTTTGCCTGTCGGAACAGCGAATGACTTAGCCTACGCGTTACATTTACCTAAAAGCATCCCTGAAGCGTGTAAAGTTATTGGCAAAGGAAACGCATTTGAAATGGATACAGGGAAGTTTAATGATCGGTATTTTGTTAATGTGGCTAGCGCGGGACTTTTAACGGATGTTTCGCAAAAAGTCGACACCCGTGTTAAAAATACACTTGGGCAATTAGCCTATTTTCTCAAAGGAATAGAAACACTTCCGTCCTTTCGACCTTTTCACGTCGAGTTTGAGAATGCCGGGAAAAGATATGCGGAAGAAGTTGTTTTGTTTATGGCCGTGAACGGCCTCTCAGTTGGGGGACTCAGACAACTTGTGCCAAGGGCTTCCCTGACTGACGGTAAGCTGGACATTTTAATTGTTCCGGCAGCCGGTTGGCCGGAAACCCTCCGTCTCTTATTAAGTATTTTAACTGGAGAAAAAGCTAACCCCGAAAAAATTGTGGAATTTCACACCTCTGAATTGACGGTACTTACTGATCGACCGATCCATTCAGATCTAGATGGAGAATCTGGTCCGGAAAGCACTTGGCATATCCAAATCGGACCTAAAATTTCGGTGATATGTTAAGGCATCATCGGACAGGTTCTTTTTGCTCGTCAATCGCTCGACGAGCTTTTTCTTTGAATTTTATAGGTGTAGAAAAGATTGGGTTGGGGAAAATAGCTAAATAGTTACTTTCTTTTCCAAGATGGCTAAGTAACTTATAAGTAGGGCACAAGAGGAGGGATTTGATGATCGGCACGGAATTTCAGCAGGAAATCTTAATAAGGCTTAGTGAGCTTAGTCCAGTTTATATTGTTGGAGGGGCAGTTCGCGATGCGCAATTGGGAATTCCTGCTAAGGATATTGATGCGGTCATAGCACTTCCACTTCTGGATATTGAGAAAAGACTATCTGATTGGGGCTATAAGCCTCATCTGATAGGGGCGCACCAGCAGACGGTGAGTTTATTCCGTGGAAAAGAGCGCATGGACATTGCGACCTTCTCAGGAGAGGTTGAAACAAATGCCCAGTGTAGGGATTTCACTCTAAATGCTATTTATCAAGAGGTTCGGACAGGCGCAATTAAAGACCCGTTAAACGGGCTTCAAGACTTGCGTGAAAAACTACTGAAAGCATGTGGGTGTGCGGTTGATCGGTTTTCAGAAGACCCGCTCAGGATAATGCGTCTTATAAGACTAGCTGTCCGTTACGGCTTGGCGATCGAGCCAGAGACATGGCGGGCTGCGGTTGAGCATGTCCCACAGCTTCTGGAGATCTCGGCGGAACGAGTAACGGAGGAATTAGGACGAATTCTTATCTTAGATAAGATAGACGAGGCCTTAGGGCTCCTCGATGACTTGGGGTACTTTCGGACTTGTATCCCGGAACTTGCTAGGCTAAAGGGATTAGTTCAAAACCGCTACCATACTAAAGATGCTTGGGAACATACCCGACACGTGGTGAAAAATACCTACCCTCGCCTATTCTTGCGTTTAGCTGCCTTATTTCATGATCTGGGAAAATGGGAAACTGCCAGTCGGGAATGCAACGTTCGGGGAATAATACGTTTGACAGATCACGGGTATGAAGTTGATGGATTTAAGTTGAAAGGAAAAAATTTAGAGCTGTGGGCAAACAAGCAAGCGGAAATCCACGGGGGAAGGCTTGATAACTATCCGGATACGATCATTGTAAAACGTATCAAACCAGCACGAGCCGCGGAAGGAATACCCTTTGAGATGGTTCCGGATGGGAAGCGGCACTTTCTAATGCACGAAAGAGAAAGTGTTCGCTTGGTCAAAGAAATCCTACCTCGCTTCCGATGGAGTATGGTTCTTCCCGGAGGAAGACGTGGTGAACGAGAACTTGAATATTTAGTAGGACATCACATGTTGGGGACACTTACCTTTATGAGCGAATTAAAAGGGGAACTTGATCAGACTAAGTTTCGCAATAAGACTCGCCGATTTGCTTGGAAGATCGGCTGGAATGGGCAGGTAGTTGACGAACAAAGGCTTGAGAATTTGCTTGATTTGTGGCGAGCGGATTTCCTAGGCGGGAAGCAGCAGGCTGCAGAAAATATTGATCGCTTAGATAGGGTTCAGCAAGAAATCAGAAATGCCTGTACTTTCTTGGTGGAGCGAGTCAGTCTGCTTGATTGGACTCAGTTCGAAGAATTTGCTCGTAGCAAAGGGCTTGTAGGGGAAGGGTTCGGTCGATTCAAAGAACAGGTGCGGGGTCAGGTCATGCTGGATACAAAGTATAGCTTAGCTGACCCTCAATTTCTTGAACGAGAGTACTGCTTAATTGACAATTAGGTTCAGGAAAATATGTCTTGACTTAGAAGAATTATAAAGTTATAATTCTTTGAATGAAGGGGGTTGTTACTTTGATGGAAAAACAATGGCGCTGTACAGTATGTGGGTATATCCATAGTGGCGAAAATCCACCAGAAATTTGTCCGGTTTGTGGCGTAGACGCTAGCTTCTTTGAACTTATTCCTCAGTTGGAGGCACAGAATACTGTCACAGATACTAAATCGGTTGCTAAACCTGTACTAGCGCAGCCGGATCAAGAAAATGCGATTCGTCAGGCCCTTTACCGGATTTCGTACGGCCTTTATATTATTACAGCACAAGCTGAAGGCCGGGACAATGGACAATGTGCAAATACCTGCTTCCAAATTACCTCAGACCCGGCTAGGTTGGCCATCGGAATCAATAAGCTAAACTATACTCATGAATTAATTCAAAAGAGTGGGAAGTTTGGAGTTTCTGTACTTAATCAAACAGGTCAAGCTTACGCAAGAGGGTTTGGATATCGATCGGGTCGTGATGCTGATAAGTTTGAGGGTTTGGCAGTTCATCGTGGAGAATCTGGAGTCCTTTTACTCGATGATGCGCTTGTAACCATGCAAGCAACGGTCATGGGGCAGATGGATGCTGGTACACATACGTTATTCCTTGCAGACGTTACCAACGGGGAGATACTCCAAGAAGGAGATCCGATGACTTACGCCTTTTTCAGGGCAAGTAAGTAAGAAACGGCGACACGCAACCGTCTTAGTAATATTCAACTTATCATATTGAAGGGCAAATACAACAGGCTAGTTGTGTAATTTAAATACAACTAGCCTGTTTCTATTGCATATATTTGGAGTTTTAAAATCAGTACCCTTAAAAAAAAACGTACCTCGCGGTACGGTTTTGAGGATATATTAAAATGAGGAGGGTCGAAAAAAGATTGGGGTAAAAGGTATGTTTCAAGTATAACTCGAAAAACAATTCTAGATGTGATCAAACTATGAACTTTCTCTGATCAAATTCTGTAATCTTGCATAATAAGTAGAATAAAATCTTGTGATGTTTAGTTTGAAAACCAATAGGGTATTGCTAATTTATGTTTTTTTCTGTATGAGTTATAATGGAATGCACAAGGGCTATAACACAGGGAGGAAGATAATGGACTTTTTTGACCAAATACAGTGGAAAGCAAACATAATAAGCTGGGCTCAAGAGTTAGGATTCATCGCTATTGGGTTTACCTCTGCTGAACCTATAGTCAATCTTGCTCTGTTAGTGCAAGCACGAATTGATCAAGGAGCGGGGACCCCTTTTGAAGCGAAGGAAATCGAGCTCCGAATAGATCCTAGAGCAGTTTGGCAATGTTGTCAGACGGTCGTTGCCTTGGCTTATCCACTTCCTCTCACGTTCCCTCCCCAAAAAGGAGAGGGCATGATAGCCCGCTCGGCAGTTGGGGAGGACTATCATCATATCCTCCATCAGAAGATAAATGAACTGGTGGATACTATGAACACAAAAGGGTGGAAGGGAACTTCTCAATGGCAAGTGGATACGGGGCCTCTGGTTGAGCGTGCCTTCGCGGTTCGGTCAGGGATTGGCTGGATTGGGCGAAATCAGCATCTCATTATTCCGGGATACGGTTCTTTTGTGGCCTTGGCTCTGCTCCTACTGGATCAAGAGATAGAACCGGATTATCCCCTTATACCAGATCAATGCGGAACCTGTCAAAGATGTGTTCGGGCATGTCCAGCACAAATACTCGGGAAAGATTTGTTTGTGGCCAAAGACTGCGTATCTTATTTAACTCAGAGTAAAGAGGTGCTTACGCCGGAGGAGGGCGAGCGGCTGGGATTAAGAATATTTGGCTGTGACACCTGCCAAGAGGTTTGTCCACATAATCAAAAAAGAATTGAGGAGGAACATGCGTCCGCATTCTCTCTGCGCCGTGGTGTTGATTTACTCAATACTCTCAACTTAACCAAAGGAGAGTTTCAACAACGTTTCAAAGCTACTGCCGCAGGATGGCGCGGAAAGGGAGTTCTTCAGCGTAATGCCTTTTTTGCACTTCGCAATGGTCAAGATGAGCGTTATGAACCCTGGTTGGCAGAACGCACTAATGATAAATCGGTTCCACCAATCATTACCCCTTACCTAAATGACTAGCGTTTGGTTATTTCAGCGGCAATTTGTTCGGGAGGAATGATAGAACAGAAATCGCCAAACAGCATCTGGAGAGAGCTTATATCACTGGTAATGTTGAAAATAGTGAACCTACCTACGATTCGGGCGGTAAGCCAATAACCAGGTGTCGGTTCAGGAGCAGGATATAGAGCCAGGTTAAAACTTGGCAGGTGGATCGAATCGTAGTATCCAAATATCCTCTGCAGACCGACGGCAAACTCACTTAAATCCTTCTCAGTCAGGTCCTCTAAGCACGTTCTACCTTCGAAAACTATAGTTATATCTCCTATACCCCTGGGGGCAAATGTTGCCAGCCAGTGCTGCGAGCCGGATTGCCAGAGGTAGCGTTCGTTTGCGTTCTTTTCAGTCGCAACGAGTTGGTCCCAACTGTTTATGCCATATTGTTCAAAGTATTTTTGGGAACCATCTAACAAAGCACGATGGGTGTTGCTTGGAACCGGACCTGCTAGTATTTGCAGGTGAGGATGGATAATGGATCCCCCGGAATAAGGCATATAATTCCAGCCAATTGAGCCATAACGTCCGTTAATAGGGTCGTACTCTTTTACCTTGTTGAGGAAAGATATACTTGCGGTTAGACCGTCTACCACAAGGTCGGGAGGAATATCTCTGAGGGGAAGGTAGTGTTCGGTTCCTAAAATAGCTACGCCGGCGTAAGCAGAATAAGGAGATAGATTTGGCACAACTATAGCCTTTCCGTGGCGGAGTCGCCCTTCAGGAACAAGCTCTTGAGGAAACATAGGGGTAATTTCTTCAACCATTTTCGGGCAGAATGGGCAGATTCTTGCTCGCGACTCTTCAACCGTTTTAGACCAATCGTGTGGTGCAAATTGGAAGTTTTTAAAAGGGAAAACCCTGGTCATCTCTCCGCTAATTGGGTCATACCTGATTTCACTGGTTGCTTCTCTTAACTCAAAATTTTCACGTGGGTCCCTAAAAACAGTTTTGTATACTTCTTTATGAAACTTTAATGTCATCTTTATCACCCCTCCTAAACAGAGTAAACTTTCAACATGTATTGCTGCTATCTTCTATTATAGTCTATATTTTCCTGAAACAAAAAATTTTTTTAGGGCAGGGCGACCCGATTCAATTTCACATCATCTAAAAGACACACAGGTCATTTAGAGCTGTGTGTCTTTTAGATGATGGTTACGAAGACGTTAATTTCAGCTTAACCTGCGCTCAACAAAAAGCGCAATACGTTTGAGGGCTTCCTGAAGTTGCTCAATGGAATAAGCATAAGAACAACGAATGTATCCTTCTCCGGAAGGGCCAAAAGCGGTCCCCGGTACGACAGCTACCTTTTCTTCCTTTAACAATTCTTCCGAAAAGGCTTCGGAAGATAAGTTGGTTTTAGAAATATCAGGAAATACGTAGAAGGCACCTAAGGGCTCGAAACAGTCGAGACCCATTTGTCGAAAGCCGTGAACCATGAGCCGACGTCGCCGATCATAAGCAGTAACCATTTCGTTCTTCTCTTCTGAAGCAGAACGTAATGCTTCTAAGGCAGCGAATTGTCCTGTGATGGGGGCGCAAAGCATGGTGTATTGATGAATTTTTGTAAGTCCTTGAATGAGATCAGCATGACCAGCAACATATCCGATTCTCCATCCGGTCATAGCGTAGGATTTTGAGAAGCCACTGACAAAAAGTGTTCGGTCGTGCATACCGGGTAAACTGGCAAAAGAGACATGGGTTCCGTCATAAGTAAGATCAGAATAAATATCATCCGCAAGGACGAGAAGATCATGCTTTTCCACAAACTCAGCAATGGGGAGAAGGTCTTCGCGTTGCATGATCGCACCGGTCGGGTTATTCGGGTAGGATAGCACTAAAAGTTTGGCTTTCGGTGTATACACTTGGTTTATATCTTCCACGCGTAAACGAAAGTTTTCTTTAGCATGGGTTGGAATGTAACAAACACTAGCCCCGGCTAATATCGCACAAGGGGCGTAGGATACATAGGATGGATCCGGAACTAAGACGACATCTCCCGGCTCGAGCACTGCTCGCATCACGAGGTCAACGGCTTCGCTGGCTCCAGAGGTGATGAGAATTTCTTTTGCAGGATCGTAGGAAAGTCCCAAGGTTTTTGTTAAATGGTGGGAGAGTTCTTCACGCAACTCTATAAGACCGGCATTACTGGTATACATGGTTTGTCCTTGTTCTAAGGAAAAGATACCACTCTCTCGTACAGTCCAAGGGGTAACAAAATCGGGTTCTCCAACCCCTAACGAAATGACGTCCTTCATAGTTGCAACAAGATCAAAGAACTTGCGGATCCCGGAGGGGGGAAGATTTGCGACATGGGAGGCGAGGTAACTATTCATGGCGAAACCACGAGACGTTGTTGAATCGTCTCTTCCTCTCCCAAAAGCTCGACCCCGTCTTGCTTGTAGCGGCGAAGCACAAAGTGGGTCGCAGTGCTCTGGACATGTTCAAGAGGGGCCAATTTTTCAGCCACAAAAAGAGCGACATCTTGCATTGTTTTACCTTCAATAAGTAGAGAAAGATCATATCCGCCGGACATCAGAAAAAGTGCTTTGATCTCAGGGAATTTTTGTAAACGTTTGGCGATTTTGTCGAATCCATAGCCACGCTGAGGCAAAACTCTCACTTCGATCAGGGCGGAAACCAGTTCTTTGCCGGTTCGAGCCCAGTTGATCATGGGCTGATAGTCGACAATGACCTTTTCCTTTTCCCAATCGGCAATCCTTTTCTCAATGTATTCAGCTGTCAATCCAGTTTGAACGGAAAGGTCTAAAGGTGTAAGGCGACAATCTTCAGCGATGAGTTTGAGTAGTCTATGATCCTCTTCAGTAAGCAATTAACACACCTCTTTATAAATAAACATCATAACATAGATAATTATAACACGCTTTTATAGAACAGTACTAGAGTTTAAAGTACTATCAATCGATACTTCTATGGAAGGAAGAGACTCGCTTCGCTAAGGTGCTCAGTGGGTCTCTAGCCTCCACCACTGAATTAGAAGGTATTAAGTGAATAAATTGGTCACTTGATTAAATTGAAGCCTTCGTCGCATTAAGAAGTCCCCCGGCAAGCAGGATTTTAGCCTGCCGTTCAGTGAGATCATGCTTAATCCAAATTGGGTCTGATTCGTTATTAAGGGTAATGGCAAAAGGCGCAGGCATTTGAATAGCCTGATGTAAGTTTAAGAGGTGTAAAATATTCTCAGCATGCATTCTAGTAAGGTCTTCCTCGTTGACAAAGGTGAGTGGAAGTATGCCGAAGTTAATTAGATTAGCACGGTGGATGCGAGCAAAACTTTGGGCTAAGACAACGCGCAGTCCCAAGTACATAGGAGCAAGGGCAGCGTGTTCACGACTTGAGCCTTGACCGTAATTATGGCCGGCCACAATAATACTTTGCTTTAAGACCTTGGCCTTAGAAGCAAACTGAGCGTCGACTTTGTGAAAGGCGTATTCTGAAATGGCCGGAATGTTGGAACGGAGCGGGAGAATCTTGGCTCCTGCGGGCATAATATCGTCTGTAGTTACGTTGTCTCCAAGCTTTAAGATTATGGGTAAGCTTAGGGTATTATCGAGGGCAGGGGCAAGGGGTAGCGGCTGAATGTTGGGACCGCGCCGAATTGGGGTATCCGAAGCACCAGGAGGTAAGATCATGTTGTCATCGATGCGAAATAAATTCGGGAAATCAACAACGGGAGGAAGTCCTAAGGTGCGAGGATCGGTTAAATAGCCTGTCAAGGCACTGGCCGCAGCAATTTCAGGGCTCGCCAAAAAGACTGAGGCATCTTGTGTTCCACTCCGACCGACAAAATTACGGTTAAAAGTTCTGACGGAAACTCCTTTCGATACAGGTGATTGGCCCATTCCAATACACGGACCACAGGACGATTCAAGCAGTCGAGCCCCGCTATCGAGGAGATCAGTCAAGGCACCATTACTAGCAAGCATGCTCAAAACTTGACGGGAGCCAGGAGAAATGACTAAGCTGACGTCGGGATGAACGTGTTTTCCTCTCAGGATCTGACTAACACTCATCAGGTCTTGATAAGAGGAATTCGTACAACTACCGATGGCAACCTGATTCACGGGCAGAGTCGATCGCTCAGTTACCGGAAGCACATTGTCTGGGCTATGGGGTTGGGCGACCAACGGAACCAGCAGGGAGAGATTGATCTTAATTTCGTCATCATAAGAGGCATCCTCATCAGCAGAGAGCGCAACAAAGTCATCTGCTCTTCCCTGAGCTTCTAAAAACTTCAGGGTTTGTTCATCACTAGGAAAGATTGAAGAAGTTGCCCCGAGTTCTGCACCCATATTTGTGATGGTTGCACGTTGTGGTACTGTCAGGGTTTTCACGCCCGGTCCTGCATACTCGATGATTTTCCCGACGCCTCCTTTGACAGTGAGCACGCGCAGAATTTCTAAAATGATATCTTTGGCTGAAACCCAATCCGAAAGTTGCCCTGTAAGCCAAACACGAAGTACTTTGGGGTTGGGAAGATAAAAAGCTCCTCCACCCATGGCCACTGCAACATCTAAACCCCCGGCACCCATGGCCAGCATTCCTATTCCGCCGGCAGTGGGGGTATGACTGTCTGATCCAAGTAAAGTCTTACCAGGTTTTGCAAAGCGTTCAAGATGGACTTGGTGGCAAATTCCGTTTCCCGGTCGGGAAAAATACGCCCCAAAGCGAGCGGCGGCACTCTGCAAAAACGCATGGTCATCAGCATTTTCAAACCCTGTTTGAAGGGTATTGTGATCTATATAACTGACCGAGCACTCCGTTCGAACTCTGGAGATATTCATAGCTTCAAATTGCAAATAAGCCATGGTGCCAGTGGCGTCCTGGGTTAACGTCTGATCAATCCTTAGGGCAATTTCGTCACCTTTTTCTAAGTCACCGGAAACTAAGTGTGAAGTTAGTATTTTATGAGTCAGATTTTTTCTCATGAAGATTCCTCCTTTGAATGTTATTAACTTTACCAAAAACAAGACGGAAGTTCTAGGGTTTTCCTGAAAGTATACAGAATTAATTTTGGAAGCAAGGGTGGAAGCAGGGGGACGGTTCCTTTGCTTCCTATTACATTATTTGATATTATTATGATAAAAGGAGGAGTTACTACATAATGCCTAGACAAGCTAGAATGAAAAGTAAAACTGGAATATACCATGTAATGGTTCGAGGAACTAGTCAACAGAACATTTTTCATGAAGAGGAAGATTTCTTAAGATATTTGGAGTTGTTAGACCTCCCCTTGCTTTCCTTACTAGTTTAGATATTATTAGGTTGGGTTTGAATTAATTTCAGGTTATAATAGTGGCTGGGAGGATTATGATTATATGCCCATATATGAATTTAGGTGTCCGTGCTGTGGCGTTCTGACAACGGAATTATATAAGATGGGGGAAAATGGCGAGTTATTGACATGTCCTAACTGTGGGCACGCGGGGCTCGCGAAGCAAATCTCTGGGTTTGCTAGTCTAGGAGTCTCTGGAGGACCCGGAGGCGGAAATTGTTCACCTAGATGTAGTGGAAACTGCGCTGGATGTCATTGAAAGGGGAATTTAAGTCTTGAATAAGCGCCTAAATATTGTCCTGGTTGAGCCAGAAATTCCTCCGAATACTGGGAATGTGGCTCGGCTTTGTGCTGCCACTGGGGCAACACTTCATCTGGTAAAACCATTAGGGTTTAGTATCGATGACAAGCAATTAAAACGTGCTGGGTTAGACTATTGGCACTTACTTGATATATTTATTTATGAAAGTTTTGAGGAGTTTGAGGAAAAAAATAAATTAGGACCCCGTTACTTAGCGACCACAAAAGGTGGACGGGCGTATACTGACATCACCTATGAGCCTGGGGGATATCTGCTTTTTGGGAAGGAAACGAAAGGATTGGCTCCCGAAATTTTGTCGCGTTATCCGGACACTGCCTGCCGATTGCCAATGCGTGCGGAAGCCCGTTCCTTGAATTTATCCAATTCTGTGGCTGTTGTTGTTTATGAAGCATTACGCCAATGGGGTTTTCCAGAACTTGTATAGAAGCTTCATGAACCTGCGAAAGGGGGTCAATCATGACCTATGTGTTAACCTTTTTCATGGCACTTGGGATAGCAGCAATCATTACGCCGATTTCAATGAAATTGGCGGGCAAGTGGGGTGCTATTGATTATCCAGGTGGTCGGCATGTTCACACTAAGCCGATTCCCCGTCTCGGCGGGTTGGCAATATATGCTGCATTTTGGAGTGCAGCCTTGATCATGCAAGTGTGGGATAATTTTTATTCAATGGATGCATCTACAACTACTCAAATACGGGGGTTATTCATCGGGAGCACCATTATTTTGGTGGTTGGAATCTGGGACGATATTCGTGGAATGCGCCCTTTGGTTAAGCTCTTTTGGCAAGTCGTGGCAGCATCCGTGCTACTCTTCTTCAGCTTTTCAATGAACAGCATTTCCCTACCGTTTATCGATCATCCGATTGATTTTGATAAACTCGGTCTAAGTGCTATCGGCCTAATCTTAATGCTCTTTTGGGTGGTCGGCTTGGTGAACACTGTCAATGTTTCTGATGGACTGGATGGCCTTGCAGCAGGAATCTGCTTCATTGTGGCCCTTTTACTGTTTTGGTCTGCGAACCGAATTGATCAAGTTCCAGCTGCTCATCTTACCCTGGCTTTAGCCGGAGCGCTCCTTGGTTTTTTGCTTTTCAATTTCCCCCCGGCGCGTGTTTTTATGGGAGATTCAGGAAGTATGTTCCTGGGATACATTATCGGAGGAATTTCTATCATGGGTCTGCTTAAAACGGCGACTATTCTGGGATTAGTTTTCCCAATCCTTGTTTTAGGCATGCCGGTTACTGACCTAACCTTTGCAATTATTCGCCGCAAGCTGCGAGGGCAGTCTATGGCGACCGCTGACAGGGGGCATCTTCACCATCGTTTGTTGGATGCAGGGTTGACTCAACGTTCTGCGGTGCTCTCAATGTACGGGATAAGTGCTTGCTTTGGCGTGGCGGCTGTGCTTGGGGCTAAGGGGCAATGGATTTGGGCCTTGGCTATTCTCTGTGTAGTTTTTGCTTTGCTTATTATTATTCTTATGCGTAGAACTGCTATGCTGGCGGTGTTTGGCCGTCGACATTCAAAGTGAACATATTTTTAAAAGATTTCTCTCATCAATCAGCATGCTTACACTTCTTTTTCTCTCCATGCATATGATGGTCGGAAAGGGGGTATAAGTATGCCATTAAATGTATTTGCCTTTTATAATGGTTTAAACGAACAAGCAAAGGGTTATCCCTATCTTAAACGATACGGGGGAGTTATTAATCAATTATCCCTTTTCCAGATAGCGATTCAAAATAACGGAACGCTAACTGGGCGTCCAAGTCGGAGGCTAATTAATGAGGCCCATGCTCTGGGGATAAAAGTCCTTTTGACGGTGAGCAATCTAACTGCTCGGGGTCAGTTTTCAACTACTTTGATCGGGCGTTTGCTACGAGAGCAAGACTTTGCTAACCAAGTTTGGCAGAACATAAGAAATATCTTGGTTGAGTATCAATTGGATGGGGTCAATTTCGATTTGGAGAAAGCGGCGCCTGAAGACCGCTCGCTTTACAGCAAGTTCATCCAATCGTGGTCAACTTTGTTTCGCCGAGCGAATTTCCTAGTTACGATTGATGTTCCAGCAAAGTCTGCCGATGAGCCGTTGGATATTTGGAAGGGTGCGTTTGGTTATCAGGCGATCGGGCAGACTGTCGATGAGGTGATTATCATGACTTACGAAGAACACTGGTCGGGAAGTCCTCCAGGATCAGTTGCCTCAATTCCTTGGGTTACCGAGATCTTGAATTACGCGATTGCCAATATTCCACGTCAAAAAATCTATATGGGAATCCCACTCTATGGGTATGATTGGTCAGAGAGAGGCGGCGCTCAAGTTATTGGCTATCTACGCGCTACTGAGCTTGCACGACGTCACGGAGCCCCGTTGCAATGGGATGCAACGCAACATAGCACATTTTTCCGTTACGAGACTAGGGGAGTTCGCCATACTGTATATTTCGAAGATCCCCGTAGCTTAAGAGAAAAACTTGATCTAGCGTTAAGCAAGGGCATACGGGGCGTCGCATTATGGGAAATGAATCTTAGTTATCCACGTGCCTGGGAAGTACTTCAAGATTATTCCAGACGTAAGATTAGGTAGGAGGGGAAAAAATGCGCATTCATTTCCATGGACATTCCTGCTTTGAAATTGAAGGGAATACAGGAAGAATTCTTGTTGATCCTTTTTTGACAGGAAACCCAAGTACTACTGCTAAACCTGAAGACTTCACGCAACTTGATGCTATACTGGTTACTCACGGACATAGTGACCATTTGGGTGATGCGATACAATTGTCTAAGCAGACAGGAGCATCTATTATAGCCGTTTTTGAGTTAGCGGTTTATTGTCAAGGTCAGGGAGCTAAGACACACGCTATGCATCTTGGAGGAAAGTATCGGTTTCCCTTCGGATGGGTTAAACTCACGCAAGCTTTACATGGATCTGGGATTGAAAATCCTGAAGGAGGACACATGATCTATGGCGGGCCTCCCTGTGGGTTTTTAATTCAGATAGAGGAAAAATGGCTATATCATGCAGGAGATACCGGCTTGTTCGGTGATATGGAACTGATAGGTCGTCGGCATCCCCTCGCGGTTGCTATGCTTCCGATCGGAGACAATTTTGTCATGGGTGTCGAGGAAGCAGTTCATGCTTCTCAATTATTAAGGCCTAAAGTAGTCATCCCGATGCACTATAATACATTCCCACTCATTGCTCAAGACGTGGGAGAATTCGAGCATCTCCTACAACGCAGGGCTCCGGAGAGCCAAGTCAAAGCGTTAAAGCCCGGTGAAATGTTCGAGCTTTAACATAATTTATATTAAAATATCCCGCCTGATTTTTACAGGCGGGATATTTTCATGCAAAAGCGGTAAAACTTTGGATAGAAAGGAGATGAGTCTAGTGACAAGAAAACCTTGTTCGACACGTTGTCTTTATGCGGTTGAAGGGCACTGCCGATTAGAACACATTCTTGGAGAGCGGCGGGGACCGAACTGTCCGCATTATGAGGAAGATTATAATATAATGAGTAGAGGGAGGATCTAGTATGAAGCAGCCAAAACCAAAGGTAAAGCGGGTTGATCCGCTTGAGCCACTGAAAATGGAGATTGCAGCTGAGTTAGGTTTACTCAATCAGATCCATAGTGAAGGGTGGCATTCTTTGAGTGCCAAAGAGGCAGGGAAAATCGGAGGGCTGATGACCCAAAGAAGGCGAAAAAATAGTTAGATCTAGGACCTACGAAGATCTAGGGATAAGCATAGTTGAATAAGAATTCTTGTGATATAATTATCGCACATAGAGTAATATGTGGGGAGCGTTTTTAGTTGACAAAGCATCAACAAATTTTAACTTTTATTGAAGGTCTTACAATTGGCAGTAAGGTTTCTGTTCGTTTTATTGCCAAAGAGTTGGACGTCAGTGAAGGAACAGCTTATCGGGCTATAAAAGAGGCAGAGTCAAAAGGATTTGTTCGTTCAATTCCCAAAGTGGGAACGATTCGAATTGAAGGAGTCAAAGAACGACAAATTGAGGACCTAACGTTGCGTGAAGTTTCACAGATTGCTGAAGGGATCGTTATTTGTGGCTTTGAGCAGCTCGATCGCTCTCCTAATAAGTTCATTATTGCAGCGATGGAAATAACTTCTCTAGGACGGTATTTGGAAGAGGACGCGTTGTGTATTGTAGGAAACCGACGGGACGCTCAGCTTATAGCCTTGGAACATAATGCTTCGTTGTTGCTCACCGGAGGATTGGAACCAGACGAAGACGTCGTGGCGTTAGCACGACAAAAAAAATTAGTCATAATTCAATCTCCCTACGATTCCTTTTCCGTCACTACGATGATTAATCGTGCTCTTTATGATCGATTAATTCGGAAAGAACTCATTTTAGTAGAAGATATTATGGTTAAAGATGTGAGTTATTTGAAGGCGGATCGGACTGTTGGAGATTGGCGCGAACTTTCCCAAAGTACTGATCATAAACGTTTCCCTGTCGTAGAGGAAGACATGACCGTTGTGGGTATAGTTACTGCGGTAGACGTTGCCGGTGCGGATGTTGAAACAAAAATCAAAGATGTTATGAGTGCTAACCCTTTTATGGTAGGACGAGATGATCCCGTAACCCATATTTCACGGATCATGGTCTGGGAAGGCTGGGAGATTGCTGTTGTTGCGGATCAGGGCAAACTGATTGGAATCCTTAGCTTACAAGACGTTATCGAGGCTTACCAGCAAGTTCAAAAACAACCTCAGTTCGGGGAAACAGTGGACAACCTTGTCTTAAGCGGCTTCAGGTTCGTTGATGATGCGGAGCATCTCACTATAGAAGGAGAAATTACCAATTCCATGGTTAATGACTATGGTTCAGCAAGCTGTGGGGTTCTGGTTACCGTTATGAACATGGCGGGGTATATCGGGTTGCGTAAGAAGTATCGGCTTGATGCGATCACTGAGAATTTTACACTTTATCAACTCCAGCCTATCGCGGTGGGGACGGCAATAAGGGTCACGGCAAAATTACTGCTCGTTGCCAAAAAACATTGCAATATTGAAGTAGATGTCACGGTTAATAATGCTGTGGTTGCCAAGGGTCTAATGACGGCTAGGATTGGGGATAAAAAACTGATCAGCGAAATAGTCCAGTGAACTCGTTCAACTAAAGATAAATGGATGAACGGATAATTAGTAATCAATTAAACTTATATGACAGGGTTGTAACGAAACTTATTTTCGAGTTTGTTACGGCCCTTTTTCGTTCGAACAATATGATGAAAATGTTTGGAGGCTGTTAGACAATTCTTCAATTTAGGGATACAATTATTATTATACTTCCATGCTTTATATATATGGGAAGGATGGTGAAGCCAAGTGAATAATGAAAGCAATGATAGATATGGCTTTGTCCACCTTCATGTGCATACGGAATTCAGTTTGCTTGATGGGGCAGGACGGATCAAAAATTTGGTTAAGCGAGCGGTTGAATTAAAAATGACGTCTTTGGCCATTACTGATCATGGGGTCATGTATGGGGTCATAGACTTCTATAAGGCTTGCCTTAAAGAGGGCATTAAACCAATTATCGGATGCGAAGTTTATGTAGCTCCCAATAAACGGACGGATCGGACGCCGGGAAAGGATGATGCCAATCGTCATTTAGTCCTAATCGCTGAGAATGAGCAAGGGTATCGCAACCTAATAAAGCTAGTATCTATGGCGCAAATCGAAGGTTTTTATTATAAACCTCGAGTAGATAAAGAAATTCTTCGCAAATATTCTTCGGGTCTGATCGCGCTTAGTGCGTGTTTGGCAGGTGAGGTAGCGAGTTGCCTTCTGCAGGATCAATTGGAAATGGCTGTTAAGAGTGCCCTTGAGTATGAGGAAATTTTCGGGAAGGGCAATTTCTTTCTTGAAGTCCAAGATCACGGTTTAGCGGAGCAACGTAAGGTGATTTCAGAAATGTGGAAGGTTCATGAACGTACAAAGATTCCGATGGTAGCGACCAATGATGTGCATTATGTTAATCGAGAGGATGCTTTTGTTCAAGACGCTTTGCTCTGTATCCAAACCGGTAAAACATTAGCGGACACGTCACGAATGCGTTTTTCCAGTCAAGAGTTCTACCTTAAACCTGAACATGAAATGGCGCTGTTGTTTGGGGAGCACCCTGAGCTGTTGGAAAATACTGCACAAATCGCGAAACGTTGTCAACTGGAGTTTCATTTTGGAGGTAACCTTTTACCGGTGTTTGAAGTCCCGGCGGGGTATACGTTAGATGGGTATCTCGAAGCAGAGTGTCGCAGGGCTTTTCCGCGATTCTATCCCCAAATGACGGAAAAGGAACGCGTTCGCTTGGACTATGAACTCCAAGTCATTTTCCAGACAGGTTTTTCGGGATATTTTCTGATAGTTGCAGATTTCTGCCGTTATGCCAAGGAAAACAACGTGGCTGTTGGTCCCGGGCGGGGGTCTGCGGCGGCGAGTATGGTTGCGTATTTACTTGGGATCACGTCGGTTGAACCACTGCGTTTTGATCTTCTGTTTGAACGCTTTTTGAATCCGGAACGAATCTCTATGCCGGATATTGACATAGATTTTGACCCAGACGGCCGAGAACGTGTGATTCGCTATGTTACTGAAAAATATGGTGCCGATAAGGTATGTCAAATTATAACTTTTGGAACCATGGGCGCTAAAGCGGCGATCAGAGATGGCGGAAGGGTTTTGGCTATGCCCTTAGCTCGGGTAGATAAAGTAGCGAAAGCTATTCCTTCGGATTTAGGCATGACTTTGGAAAAAGCCTTAAGTGTATCCCCAGATTTGGCCCGCATGGTGGAAGGGGATGAAGAGATTAAAAGGCTCTACACCTTAGCTCGGTCTCTCGAGGGCATGACCAGACATGCTTCAACGCATGCGGCCGGGATCGTGATCTCTAAGGAACCCCTTATGAATTATCTCCCACTCCAGAGGACGTCAGAGGACTTTGTTATGACCCAATTCCCTATGAAAGCGGTCGAAGAAATCGGGCTTCTGAAGATGGACTTTTTAGGTTTGCGAAACTTAACTATTTTGCAAGAGGCTGTACGAAGAATTGAAGAGACGCGAGGATTTAAACTAGATTTACAAACTTTGACCCTGGATGATCTTCAGACGTATACTCTGTTAGCATCAGGGAATAGTACTGGGATCTTTCAGCTAGAAAGTGGTGGCATGCGGGCGATACTAAAGGAACTTAAGCCCACCTGCTTTGAGGATATTATTGCGGTTATAGCCTTATATCGTCCAGGTCCGATGGATCAAATCCCTGAATTTATCCGCCGAAAACAGGGAGGTGAGATCACCTATCTACATCCGAAGATGGAGCCAATTCTCAAATCAACCTACGGGATAATCGTTTATCAAGAACAAGTTATGCAGATTGCTCGTGACCTTGGGGGCTATTCTTTAGGTCGAGCAGATTTGCTCCGTAGGGCAATGGGAAAAAAGAAAAAAGAAATCATGGAAGAGGAACGTCAGAATTTCACTCAGGGATTGCAAGGTGAGGATGAGTTATGGATAATCCCCGGAGCACTTCAGGTTGGGTTAACTCTTCATGAGGCAGAAGAAATATTCGATTTAATGGCTAAGTTTGCAGAATATGGCTTTAATAAAGGACATGCGACGGCCTATGCAGTAATTTCGTATCAAACGGCCTATTTAAAAGCAAACTATCCCTTAGAGTTCATGGCGGCGCTTTTAAGTACTGTGATGGGTTCGTCAGATAAAATATCGTTCTATGTTCAAGATGCCAAGTTAAGCGGGATTCAGGTGCTCCCCCCAGATGTGCAGTATAGTCAAGTTGGATTTTCTATTGAAGAGCAAGCAATCCGCTTCGGCTTGGGGGCCATCCGTAATGTAGGAGTCAATGTAATAGAGAAGATTTTAGAAGCCAGGCGTGATGGTTGCTTTAAATCCCTCGATGATTTCTGTTTGCGTGTTGATCAAAAAGTTCTAAATCGTCGAGTGCTAGAGAGTTTGGTCCGCTCCGGTGCCTTTGTTTCGATTTGTTCTCGCGCTCAGGCTATGGCTGTGCTGGATCAGGTATTAGATATGACTGGTCGTCGGCAAAAAGATCGGCTTTCTGGCCAATTCTCTCTTTTCGATTTGGATGAAGATCTGGATGAAGGGATGCAATTACCTCAGATTCCAGATTTCCCAGAACGAGAGATCCTTGATATGGAGAAGGAATACCTGGGTCTTTACTTAAGTGGGCATCCCCTTTCCTCGGTTCTGCCTCAGCTTCAGCCCTTTATTTCTTCGGATATTCTGACTTGTCTCGAAGGCGAGGAGGAGAAAAAAGTGGCCCTTGGTGGTCTAGTGACTGGATTTCGGCAGAATGTGACTAAAAAAGGCGAAATGATGGCTAGTTTTGTCCTGGAAGACTTAACGGGAGGAATCGAGGTGTTAGTCTTTCCAAGGGTCTATGCTCAAATCCGTGCTTTAGTTAATGACAAGGTAATCGTGGTTGTAGGAAATTACATCATTCGCGATGAAGAAAAGAAAGTCTTTGCTGAGAAAATTACAACACTTGAGGACTTAAAACCTTCGAAGCAGTTATCACAGTTCTCTCATCTTAAAGCTACCCCAGTTCCGAAAAAGATCCCCCCTCAATCGGTACCGGTTGGAAAACGTCTATTCTTAAGATTTACTACTGAAAAAAGTGATCTAATGGAAGCGACTATAAACATACTCCAACGATTTCCTGGAAGTAAACCAGTGTATTTCTACTTTGAAGATACCCAGAAAGTCATAGAAGGAAAACGGGAGTTTTGGGTAAATGACGAATGTAACCTGGAGGCCGAACTTCTTGAAGTGATGGGCCGACGTAATGTGGTTTGGAAATCAACGAAAAATTTTGCTTAATTGTTTTATCAGTAGCAGGATTCTTGACTTTCAAGGCGAAATTCATAAAAATATTCTGAAATTAAAAAGGAGATACATTGTGAGTACTGCAATTTATCCAGGAACATTTGACCCAGTAACTAATGGACACCTCGATATATTGAACCGTGCAAAGGAGCTATTTGACGGGGTGACGGTTGCCATTGCTGCCGATAACCAAAAGACACCCTTGTTTACGCTCGGAGAAAGAATGGAACTACTCTTGGAAGCAACGAAGGACATGCCCAATGTCAGTGTTCGTGTTTTTGAAGGGTTGACGGTCGAATTTGCACGGCAATGTGGAGCAATAGCTATTCTTAGAGGACTACGCGCCTTATCCGATTTTGAATATGAATTTCAACTCGCCTTAATGAACAAAAAGATTGCCGCAGATATCGAAACAATTTTCCTGATGACCCAGAGTGAATTCTCTTTTATTAGTTCTAGCGCGATCAAGTGGGCGGCCAGTTTACATGCCGAGATTTCGGAATTTGTGCCACCGCATGTCGAAAAGGCATTAATCGCTAAATATTCCAGCTTCCGCTCAGATGCAAATGGTTAGGATTTAAATGACACCTTTGTTGCACAATCATAAGGGCTATGGTATCATAATACCGATTTAATAAGGGGGCTTTTACAGAATGTGGACCGTCATTTATATTGCACCCAATAAGTTGATAGCGGAGAAGTATAAAGCAATCCTCACAGATGAAGGGATGCTGGTTCAACTTCGCCCGATTGGTTCAGCGCATCTCAGTGATTATGCTTCAGTCGAAATTCTCGTACCAGAATCTGAGGCTGAAGAAGCGCATGAAATCATTACTGGCGCCATAGGGAGTTAACTATGTTTAAAGATATATTCAGAAAAACAAAGTATGTTACGATTCAATCAGCTCCCGTACAAAACATTAGTCCGTCTGATACTTCTGTGCAAGAATCCATGGGTATTAATAAGAAAGAACTTCCTGATGCTCTTTGGGTCAAATGTCCGAAGTGCGGGGGTGTTGTCTTCAGTAAAAATCTAGAGGAAAACGCACGAGTTTGTACGATGTGCGAGTATCATTTTCGAATACCCGTAAGGGCACGCCTTGGGTTTTTGGTTGATGAAAATAGTTTTGAAGAATGGGATTCTGAGATGTTTTCCCAAAATCCCATGGAGTTTCCTGGATATGAGGATAAGCTCTCGGAGGCACAAGAAAAGTCAGGTATGATAGAAGGTATGCTTACGGGTCGCGCTGAAATTGAGGGAGTCCAAGTAGTGCTTGCTTTCAATGAAGGAAATTTTATGATGGGCAGCATGGGTTCTGTGGTGGGAGAAAAGATTGTTCGAGCAATCGAAAAAGCGATTGATCTCAGATTGCCGGTAGTTATTTTTTCAACTTCTGGTGGTGCTCGGATGCAAGAGGGAATTCTCTCCTTATACCAGATGGCGAAAACTAGCGCCGCCTTGGGAAGATTAGCTGAAAAGCATTTGCTATATATTTCTGTACTTACGGATCCAACGTTTGGTGGGGTTACAGCTAGTTATGCTTCACTCGGAGATATATTGATTGCCGAACCTAAGGCCTTAATTGGATTTACAGGACCGCGTGTGATTAAGCAGACGATGTATAAAGAATTGCCCGCAGGCGCACAAACGGCTGAGTTTAACCAGGAACATGGGTTAATTGATCTGATCGTGGGACGTGCTCAGATGCGCTCTGTTTTGGCACGCTTGTTGCGATACCATCAGGAAGGGGCTCAGTATGGCGAAACTGTTTGATTTTGAAAAACCTATCGCCGAACTTGTTCAAAAAATTTCTGATCTCCAGAAGTTTTCCGCTGAGAAGGGTATCGACCTTTCTCAAGAAGTAGCCATCTTGGAAAAGAAAGTAGCTACTTTGAAAAATGAGATTTACGGGAGCTTGGAGCCTTGGCAAAAAGTTAAGATCGCCAGACATCCTGAACGTCCTAATTTTTATGATTATGCACCGCTGATGTTTGAAGACTTTATAGAACTCAAAGGAGATCGTCTTTTTGCGGATGATCGCTCGATTGCGGGCGGAATTGCGCTTTTTCATGGAATAGTAGTAACAGTGATTGCCCAGGTTAAGGGAAGAGGTACGAAGGAGCATATTAAGCGAAATTTTGGTATGCCACATCCTGAAGGATATCGCAAAGCGGTGCGCCTGATGGATCAAGCCGAAAAATTTGGACGCCCGATCTTAACCTTTATTGACACTCCTGGAGCAGCCTGCGATTTAGGAGCGGAAGAACGAGGGCAAGGGGAAGCTATTGCCAGATGCTTACTAGCGTCAGCAGGCTACCACGTACCAGTCATCAGTACGGTTATCGGTGAAGGCGGAAGTGGTGGTGCACTGGCCCTTGGAGTAGGTAATGTGGTTTTGATGCTTGAGAATTCCTTTTACTCTGTAGTTGCCCCAGAAAGTTGTGCTTCAATTCTTTGGAAGGACACTACCAAAGCTAATGAAGCGGCAGCTGCTCTAAAGTTTACTGCTCAGGACTTGTTAAGAATTGGGGTAGCAGATGAGATAGTACGAGAGCCTCAAGGAGGCGCTCATTACAACCTAGATCAAACTGCAGAAGAATTAGCAAGGGTTATTGCGAAGTATCTTGTGCGCTTGCGTTCAGAGACTCCAGAGGCACTGCGGGAAAAACGATATCAGAAGCTAAGGGCAATTGGGGTTTATCAAGAAAAAGTTAAACTTAATTTAGCAAAAGCTCTTGACTAAATCTTTGATTTAATGATATTATATCTAAGTCGTCTTTAATGAATGGACGGACGAATTTGGGCGAGTGGCGGAATGGCAGACGCGTCGGTCTCAAAATCCGATATATGTGAGTATGTGGGGGTTCAAGTCCCCCCTCGCCCACCACAGTAATACCAAGGCCTTCGGGCCTTTTTTAGTTTTACCGAATAACTGTTGAAATTTGAAAAAAGCCATGAAAAAGCCATGAACTTAAAATTAGCCAGATAATAAGATAAAAGAGCATGAAATCCATGCTCTCCTTTTTTTTTGTATCGTTTAATTAGTTGAAGGCTAAAAATGCGGCTAAATGATCAACAGTTGACACATGTACCACGTTGTGGTACATTAGGGGTACAAGTATTAAGGAGGTAAGGTAATGGCTGGTAAGGATAACTTTTTCAAAGCTCGTATGACTGATGAACAAGTGCGGACATTAGAGGACATAGTTAAGGAAATTCAGGCAGACACTCCAGAGGCTAACGTTACAGCTTCAAGCGTGGCTCGGTATGCACTGGAGAAATACATTGACGACTACCAAGCAGAAAAAAGCGGTAAAAAAATCACTATAACTATTGATATATCTAACCAAAATCCAGATGATCTTTTAAGGCTGTATGAAATTTCTTCAAAATTTAGAGATAAGGTGCACACAGAAGAAAGCGAGAACGTTGCTTATTTAGCAGATGTAATAATGCGCGGCATCGTTAAAATTATGCCTAAAGTACTCGAGAAGAAGTACGGTAAAAAGGAAGGCTAAATCTGACCGGATGAAATCGTAACTGAGGAAGATCTTGTCGAATGGATAAAGGAGCAAAGGGGTTGCGTCTGTGCTTAAAGTTAAATGCGTTTGTGGTTGGTGGTTGTTTAACGCGAGAGAGGATTCAAGCACTTACGAAGAACATAAATGCAAGAAATGCGGTAATAACGTGAGCGTTGAGATCCGAGAAGGAACAATCGATGTAAAATATTTGGGTAAAAGATCAGCTTGAGCTAACAGGATACTTAGGATATTCCAGTAGCCTATGATATACCAGTAGCCTAGCGAGTGGGAAAACCATTCGCTAGGCTATTTATTTTTACGAGAGGGTGAGGACATGCCAGAGACAAAAACCAGAATGCTTCCGGAAGAAGCAGCCCAACATTTAGGATGCGGCTACGATAAATTGCTGCAGATGGTTCGAAAAAAGGAGCTGCCGCATTATCGGATCGGCCGTCGAGTGTTTTTTACGAGGGAAACCCTAGACCTCTGGATAGAGAATCAAGAAAAACGGTCAATCCAGTCTGAAAATGGCTTAAGAATGGCTAGGTGATCCTATGGCCGGTTGGATCAGTGTACACAGGCAATTGCAGAACCATTGGTTATGGAAAGACAAGCCCTTCGCCAAAGGCCAAGCGTGGATCGATTTACTGCTACTGGCTGGTTATGAAGACAAAAACATTTTATCCAAGGGCGAATCAGTAGATCTAAAAAGGGGAAGTTTCCTTACTTCTGAACAGGATCTAATGGATAGGTGGGGATGGAGCCGTAAGAAAGTAAGATGCTTTTTAGAACTACTCATTAAGGAACAAATGATCGAACCCAGGAGAAGCCCAAAGGGAACGATCCTAATGATTTCAAACTACGATACCTATCAAACCTTAGGGACAACGAAGGATACAAGCCCAACCCTTGGTACAAGCGAGTTAGGAGGTGATAAGGGGCCAACAAAAGGGCCAAGCTTGGATAAAGTCAAAGAGGGGCCAACCTTAGGGCCAAGTAAAGGGCCAACGAAGGATACAAGTCCAACCCTTGGTACAAGCGGGTTAGGGGGTGATAAGGGGCCAACAAAAGGGCCAAGCTTGGGGCCAACCTTAGGGACACTACTAATAAGTCTTAATAAGTCTAATAAGTCAATAAGGGAAGAGGAACGGCCGAACCCTTTTAAACGTCCACCGGAAACACCTGAACAGGCAGAACTTCGCCATAAGAACAACGCCGAATTCATAAAAATGGCTGAGGATATGGCAAAGAAAGGAGTTGGGGTGAAATGACAAAGGTAGAAGCTCAGGGACTGGTCCAAAAGTGCGGTGTTCTTTTCGCCAACGCAGGATTTACTCAAGGAAACGGAACTATCAAACGAACGTTGTATGCTGATAAGTTTGAGGAATTCGATTTTGAGACAATGAAGAAGGCCATTGATAAGTTGATACTATCCAACAAATTTCTCCCGTCACTTGCAGAATTCTACGAAACATATCAAGTGATTAGAAAGAAGCAAGGCATGGGATTACCGGCGAGGACAACAAAAAACGCTTGTAATGTTTGTGGAGGACTAGGGTTTCTTATAAAGCCTCATACGGTGAATATGTTGCCTTATGATTACCTTTATTATTGTGAATGTAAAGCGGGCCAACGCTGGGCCTATGACGGAAGAATAATCAAGGAAGATCAATCTGAATTCCTCATTCCATCTATAGCGGAGTACCACAGAAACGAGCAACTAGAAAGTGCCTAATGATCAAGCTACTTATGACGACATTCGAGGGATGGAACATAGATTGACTAAAATGTGTAGCACAAAAACCTTACTGGATGCGATCAAGGACAGGGAACCAAGCTTGCTACTAGCGTTACTTCGGACTCAAAAGACCTTTGGCCATGATGGCGAATGGATCTCGAAAAGTAAGCTCAAAAACGTAATGAGGGAGCTTTCGGAAATGCCTGATAGGTGTTCTAAATAAAAGGATGTGTTATTCATGGATAAAGTGGAACGCGATCCGGTGCCGTGCTTGATGACGATGATGGCAGGAAGGGAAGGTAAGAAACTTACGGATAAACAGCTTAAGCGCCAAAATAAACGCAGAAAGAGCCTCATGGATCTAGTAATAGCCGAAGGAAAGACCATTATATCAATTGATGCCTTCACTTGGATGATTGAGCACTGAGGATATTTTTAAACCATGAGATAATCCTTATTGCGGAAAGTGTCGCCAGATGGGGCACCGAGAAGCTCAAAGGAGCGTAAGCCGTGCAGATGCAGTACTGAAGTTCTGGCCTAGATGGGCGCAAGAACACGCAAAATTAGTTGAAATAGATACGTTTTTATTAAGAAAGGGACTGATTTATCGTGAAATATACACTAGAAGACCTCCAAGAAATGAATAAGAAACGTGCAAAACACATGGATACAGCCGTCAAAGTCTTCGAGCAAAACACTGATGAGAATGGAGATTTCAAGAGCGCTAAGGCCGAAGCTGACTGGACAGGGTTGATAAATAAAATCAATGACGTTGGGGACACAATCAAGATGACAGCTAAGGCAGTTGCACCGGATCATAATTACGGTTTTATTAATGGTGTGTTCGGGATAGAGGCACTTCGTGCAGCTATTGAGATCGAGGACAAAGCTCCAGTAAATTCACCACTGTATTCTTCATTCGGAAGTAGCGGATCAGACGAAGACGGCGGCGGAGCATGCCTAACCTTTGAGGCTAAGAAGTTTAAAAGCATGTTCAGTAATGGTGGACGATCAAGCTTATCCAATGGCGGTTTTAAATCGTTCAATGACTTTCTTAAGACAGTCCACAGTGGGAGATATGATGACAAGCTAATTGGAAGTGGAATTAAGAACTCCATGACTGAGGGCATACCCGTTGAAGGTGGATTTGCGGTACCTGAAGAGTTTGCAGCCTGGTTATTAGATAACTCCCTTGAGGCTGAAATTGTTCGACCCAGGGCGCAAGTATGGCCCATGAAAACAGAGACTCGTAAGATACCGGCTTGGGATGCTAGGAACCATAGTTCAGGACTTTACGGTGGCTTAAACGGTGTTTGGATGGCTGAGGCAGGGACAGCAACAAGGCAAAAGGGCAAACTGAGAATGCTTACCTTAAACGCTAAAAAGCTGGCAATATTCACTTCAGCATCGAATGAGTTGCTGGCAGATGGACTGAGCTTTGAGTCACAACTGGGAACGGCAATGTCTAGCACTATGGGCTTTGATATGGACTATGCGTTTATCAATGGTAACGGCGTAGGTAAGCCATTGGGGATGTTAAGCGATCCAGCATTGATCACGGTATTAAAAGAGGTTGGACAAGCAGCCGGCACAATAATTTACGAGAATTTAGTGAAGATGTTCGCAAGGGTAGCCCCACAATGTATTTCAAAGACAGTGTGGGTTGTTAATTCAACAGCGATTCCCCAACTTCTTACCTTATCTATTTCAATGGGCACCGCTGGATCGTTCGTCCCAGTTATGAGCGAATCAAACGGCGTGTTTACTATCTTGAGTAGACCTGTTGTCTTCACTGAGAAAGTTCCAGCATTAGGAGCCAAGGGAGATATATCCCTGGTTGATTGGTCGCAGTATGCGGTAGGACTTCGCAAAGAGGTATCCCTGGACAAGTCCAATGCTCCTGGCTGGACTGAAGATGAGACTGACTATAGGACAATCCTACGGGTTGACGGTCAGGGGACATGGGACGGTCCTATCATTCCTAGAAATGGGGACCCGTTATCATGGTGCGTTACACTTGAAACCAGGTAGTAATAACTTCGCTTGAAGCTGAAAGGTGACTGGGTATCATCTTTCGGTTTAAGATATAGCTTCCTCCTCTACTTGGCCCTGGGGTACTTAAACTACTCTGGGGCTCCTTTTTAAAGGTATTAGTATAATTATTTATTGGTATGGGTAGGGGTATCAAATCCCCACAACACTCAGTTAAAAAACCTCGTACCAACTCATGTGTGAAAAAAATTCCCGAAACTAAGAAAATTTTAAATTAGTGGGGCGTAGTCACTTCCTTACCACCTAATTTCCCTACACCGCAGTCCCTCTATTTACACGCAAAAACTCCCTTTATCAAATTTTAGGACAACATTGTCAAACCCAAGCTAAATATGCCAAAACATTTTTATCAAATTCGCAAGCGCTTGCGAATTTGAGTTAGGGTTCATGAAATTTGGGGAGATCATTTCCCATAGGGGCAATAAAAAGAGCCCAAAGGCTCAATTTTATATACCAACTGCTTTTATTGCCATTTCGGCTAATACCTTTGTTCCAATGTCCTTGATTTGTTCCCATCCCCAATTGCCTGCAGATTCCATTACTTTATCGACCTTTTCCTTATTACTCAATGTTTGGTCAATAGATAATTTCTGTTCAACATATTCGAGGCCTTTAGCCGACATCATTACCCCATGAAGATTAACATCTTCTATTCGCTGTTTGCTCAAACCTCTTCGTTCGACCACTTTCGGTGAGGCGTTAATCATTTGCTCATTTATAAGTTTTTCAACCGCAATTCCAAATACCTCTATGTCCAACTCCAATGCTTCGGCTGTTATGTCCTCCATTGTCGGAATATCCTTCTGATATTCAGTATAAATAGCTAGTAAAACCCTTTGCTTAGAATCCAGATCCAAGAAACTCGCTCCCTTCTGCCTAATCCTTCAAAATATCCTTCGACAAAAGGAAGGATATTCCTGCAATTGTTAACATTCATTTCAAATCAAAAAATAGTGCAAATCAACTGTTTAGAAGAAATTCCACCTAATTAAAACATTACAACAAAAATAACGGGTTGCTAGTCATCGGTGCTGGACGCCATAAGATCAGCTCCAGTAAAGCACGCATCGAATCCATCATCTCGATGAGGGAAATCACCTGGCCAACCAACTTGATCTACATTTGAGAATATCCTGTTTTTAGGTGTATCTAGTGAGTCTTGGATTTCAGATAACAAGTCCGAAACAGTTTTATCTGGACCAAGAATTGGTTCTCCAGTTTTATCATTGTACTGGATAAACTTTCCCCTCAATGTCCAATAACCGGCATATGTTTTTTCTTCATCTGGGCTATACAAGCTAGAACAAACGTAGCAATCGTTATAAATATAAGCAGTACGCAATAATGGATACCTTGCACTCCTAATTTCTTCAGGTGATATATTTTTCCGATATTCTTCAGCAATTTTTTTGCGTAAGAGACGACCATTTGACCTCGGTTTTCCCTTTGAATCAACGGCAACTAGCCAGTTCATAACTAATAATTTTGGATATCCAAGAGGTGTTAAGCGGTTCTTTCGGTAATATAAATCAGTTTCGACCCACTTTCTAGCGAAATCAATAAAGAGGTCCATAAAACTTGTAATTTGCTTGGTATCCAGGGCTCCTTTAACTTCAACGATTGAACAAACTGCTTCTGGTCTGACAATTACAAAATCTCCATCCTTAAATATTATTGGATAATTAAAAGAATCATAAACGATAATATCTAGTTGTTTTGAAACCTTGTATTTGTGTAAATTCCAGGGAACATTTTCATCTGGTATTTTTCCATACTCACTGGGAAATAACACAAACCCTGTGCCTACTTCATAACGTTTAGGAACAAAATCCCTGATTAAATTCATTAATAATCTCTCTTTATATGCCCCTAGACTTGGCTCATGGGCATTTCCTATCAGTTGTGCTAGCCGATTTAATGTTGAGGAAAAACCTTCACCGATCATTCCTGCATAGGTCGTTAAGTCGCCTCTGCGTGTATTTAGATATTCCTCTCGTAAATTCGGCCCGGAATACTCAGAAAAGTTTGTGGAGCCCATAACTATCCCTCCTATTGCACTACTACACGTTAAATCAAACCTGTCTTGTATATTCCACGCGAGCGGCTAGTCATTATCCGGTATGTATTGCAGTAGATCCCCTGGTTGGCAGTTGAGGTACACACACATGCGGTGTAAGACCTCCAGTGAAACGAATTGTCCCTTTGTCATTTTAGTCATCGTTGAAAACGAGAACCCTAAAGCAGACCTCAATTCTTCGCGACTGATATTTTTATCAATGAGTAATTTCCAAAGAGGGTTATACGTAAATGCCATTTTAAACACTCCTTTCCCTACACATTATAATATGTACCATACAAGAAGTAAAAGAAAACATACACGAATCTATTGACACATAATACACAAAGCTGTATGATATATACATAAACGTGTAGCAATAGAGATTAAGGAGGAAATAATATTTTAATGAAAACACAAGAAGAGCTTAAACATGAATTATACATGCAAACTACGGAGGTAGAAAACGCCCTAGTGAAACTCGATAAGGCCAGCCTGATACTAGGCCATTGGATGAATGAGTATGTGTTCACTGAAAGACCAGACCCAGGGGAGGCCGTAAAACGTTGGACAGCTAGAACACCCGAAGAAAAACCCAAAAATGGTGATCAATCCGTCAAATGGTTCTATGAATATAGCCGTATTATTGGATTCATAGACATTGTGCAGGATTATGTTTTTGAGAGTAAAAAACTATTGGAAAAAGTGGCAAACGGTGAAAAGAGGGAATAAGGGGGAAACAAAATATGGATCGTTTTTTCCTACATGATACCCATGAGCCAAACGAGTATTTGAGCGTTGAGTGTGCTTATACAAAATTAGAGTATGCAGAGCTACATGATGCTATCAATTTTGAGACAGGGAACAAGGGCGATAATGAAGATTCAGCACTGGGTTATTCGGGTGCTTCACCTTACGAAATATTCACAGCTACAATTGTCAGCGTAGATGACGCTCGCAAATTTGCATTAACTATTCTTGACCTCTGTGATCGAATTGAGAAAGCTCAAGAACTTATTTAAATACCAAGATTCAATCCTTTAACTACTCAAGGTCGAGCCGTGAAAATTAGAAAGGGGCTAAAGTATATGGCAGGATACTCTCAGAACGTGGGAGAAGGCCGCTATCGGCTAAGGTACAAGGACCATTCTAAATATGTCGAAGCTAAGAACGATAAGGAAGTGGGGAAGCTTCTGGCGAAGTTTGTCACGGAAGTAGAGAGCGGGGACTTTACAAAGGCTTCAAAGATAACATTTCAGGAGTTCGTGAAAAAGTGGCTCAAGAGTTATGCAGAACCAGTACTCGCGCCCAAAACCTTACATCGATACAAAGAGCTTCTTGAAAGTAGAATTCTACCTTCCTTGGGAGAAAAGAAACTAGAAAAAATTAAGCCATTGGACTTGCTAGAATTCTATGAATCGCTTAGGACAAAGCATAAGTATACTAAACTGTTTAAGGATGGCCGAAGGGAGCCTGGTGAGGCTGAAAAACTCTCTGAACAGACTATAAGGCATCACCATAGGGTAATCCATGCCATATTTGAAAAGGCGATAAAATGGGGCGTTTATAAGGGAAATAACCCGGCCAAGCATGTTGATGCTCCCAAAATCGAAAAGAAGAAGGCCAAGTGCTACGATATGGAGCAAGTAGCTGCTATGCTAAAGGCTCTAGAGAAGGAGGAATTAAAGTACCGGGCGTCGATCATGATTGCGTTAACCACAGGGGCTAGGATGGGCGAAATAATGGGGCTAGAATGGCAAGATGTTGACTTCGAGAGTAAAACTATTGAGATAAGGCAAGCAAGTCAATATTTATCGGATAAAGGTACATTTCTCAAGGACCCTAAGAACGAAACTAGTAAGCGTAAGATATCGGCCAATGATTCCCTTTTAAAGCTTATCAAGAAATACCAAGAGGACCAACAACAGAAAGGCTTTCTTTGTCAAGCTAACAACCGGCTTTTTATTCGTTGGGACGGAACTCCAGACCCTCCTTATAGCCTGGCACATTGGTTCCCAGGTTTCATAAAAAGGCATCAATTACCCGCTCTAAACTTTCACGGGCTCAGACATACCAGCGCAACATTTTTGATAAGCCAAGGCATGGATATTGGGACTATTGCCGGCCGACTCGGACATAGTACAAGCGTAACGACACAGAATATTTATTCTCACTTTCTCCAGAGCAAGGACCAGCAAGCAGCCGATCTAATGGAAAAGGCATTTACCACTAACAAAAAAACTCCCAAGAAAAACCAGAAGAGAGACGCGAAATAATGCGTCTCTCTTTTCTATAGGGGTATAGATTAAGACCATGGTTATACGGGGTAGGGGTAGAATTAACGGCCAGATTTTAAGCCATAAACTGATAAAAAAGCAAAAATCTAATGCCAAATGTAACCAAATGACTTTCAAAAGAATCCGCTTATATCAAGGGATGCAGGGTTATATACAACTATAAACAAATGCCCGGAACGCTCTCAAAATCCGATATATGTGAGTATGTGGGGGTTCAAGTCCCCCCTCGCCCACCACAATGATTATGCAAATAGAGCCTGTGAAGGCTCTATTTTTTACTCCTATTGTTGGCCTGGACCTTCAAGAAACATTCTGGAGCAATTGTTACGCGGTCTATCCTCTCTTTTTTAAATTTCTATTTCCTCGAATTTTTGTAATGACAAAGAAGAATAGACCGACGACGATGTAGACGGCCCCTTCACTTGGGCGCTGTGTAGCAAGATAGTAAATTCCAACGAGAACAAAGGCAACTGCTGCAAGGTAATCCCAGACATTTTTAAGTGTCTTCTTTTTCGGGGTATCTTCCAACTGTTTTTGGGGTTTATTCATGCTAATTCCTCACTTATCGCATAAATTTATAATTATGCTTTCACTTTTATTATGATAAGAATCTCTATGTTAAGCAAATCATCCAAATCCAAATGGATGGCTTCGGTGCCAAGCCCAAGCACTTTCTATGATTTGCTCTAAAGAACTATAGTTTGGGGCCCAACCTAGGAGGGCTTGAATCTTCTCAACCTTGGCAACTAACTTATCTGGGTCTCCAGGTCGGCGAGGGGATTCCAGCACGGGAATCGATTGACCTGTGACTTTGCGCGCAGTTTCGATGACTTCTTTGACACTATACCCTGAACCTGTGCCCACATTATAAACTCCACTTCCTATACCTGTTTCCAAACCCTCCAACGCTAAGATATGGGCATTAGCCAAATCAAGGACGTGAATATAATCTCGGAGACAGGTTCCATCTGGGGTAGAATAGTCTGTTCCCAAAACGTTAATGGCCTCTCTTTGCCCTAAGGCCGTTTTCAGGATTAGGGGAATAAGATGAGTTTCAGGAATATGGTCTTCTCCCAGGGAACCGTCTAAAGCCGCACCGGCAGCATTAAAGTAGCGCAGGGCAATCCATTTAAGTCCATAGGCCTTCTCTAACCAGGCTAGGGATTGTTCAATCATCAGCTTGGAAAACCCGTATGGGTTAATCGGATGGGTGACTGCACTTTCTGGGATTGGGACTTCATCTGGAATTCCATAGGTGGCCGCAGTCGACGAAAAGATTAGCCGTTTTACTCCGGATTTAAGAAGTGAGCTTACAAAGCGGTTCGTCTTGGCGGTATTCTCCTCGAAATAAAGGTCTGGCTTTGCTACTGATTCACCAACTAAACTTCTAGCTGCAAAATGGATGACAGCTCTGACGTGTTCCTGTTCCACAATTTTTCGAACGAGATGAGAATCAGCAATATCTCCTTGATAGAAGGGAACATCCAAAGGAACAGACTGCCGATGCCCTGTCACTAGGCTATCTAGAACGACGGGTTTATAACCCTGCTTGACTAATGTTCTAACGGTATGACTTCCGATATATCCCGCCCCGCCTGATACCAGAATGGAATGCATAAGATCTCCTCATTTCGTTAATTACTGGCTTCTCCTGAACTCGTTTGTACAATGATAATAGTTTTGTTAATATTATCAGTATAGGGTCTTTACCTGAAACGAAATTGATCGTTGGCTGAAGGAATGCTGAATGTCTTTCAGATTTGGTCGTTGTTATCCAAATCGATTCAGCTAACTTTCAGCATTCTTTCAGAGCCAATTCAGTTGGACAGTAGATAATAAGAGGAAATTGTAGTTTAGAGTTAAGGAGGGACAGTAATATGCAGAAAATAAAGGGAATTAAGATATTATTGGTCGATGACGAACCAAACATTCTACAATTTTTAGAGATGGGCCTTCAGGATGAGGGATTCGAAGTGCAAACAGCTCAAGACGGAATGACGGCAGTAACTCTTGCTAAGCAATTCCTGCCCCATATTGTGATTCTCGATGTTATGATGCCCGGTATGGATGGATTTGAAGTGTGCCGAATGCTCAAAAAGACCGAGAACGTTGCTATTATCATGCTGACGGCAAAGGATGAAGTGGATGACCGTGTTAAAGGACTAATGCTCGGGGCCGATGATTATATGATGAAACCGTTTAGTTTTGAGGAATTGCTGGCACGTATTCAGGCGAGAATCCGTAATCAATTCCCTAATCTGTTGGGAGAGGTTGTAATGGGAGCATTTCGCATTGACGATCGGCGCAAAGAAATTAGTTATGAACAACGGCTTTTGGAACTCTCGACAACTGAATATGAGCTCCTCAAATTTATGGTGCTCAATCAAGGCTTGGTTCTGAGTAAATCTAAAATATTGGATAAGGTATGGGGTTATGACTTCGGTGGGGATGAAAATATCGTAGAGGTGTATATCCGATCGCTCCGGGATAAATTAAATGACAAAGAACACCGTCTGATTCGCACCTTGCGTGGGGCAGGGTATCGAGTTGATTTGGTATGAAACCAAGCAATCGCTTGCGCAACCTCTTCGTTCTGAACTCGCTTCGCTTTCAGCTTTTATCTCGTTCGTTCCTGCTAATGGCTGTGTTGCTGGTTATTATCGGCTTGTTTCAATATGTTTTTATGCGGGAGTTTATTTACCAAAATAAAGCAACCAGCATTCAAAGTCAGATAGAAGCGATTCCTCCGGTCGCCTGGGAGCAGATCGCGGGCAACAGTAATTCAAGTAATTCAGGTAGTCCAAGCAATATTAGTATTCCAGGTATGCCAAAAATCCCCAAAAATCCAGACAATCCTAACAGACCAGAAAACGCAGCAAGTGAAAATCCCGAAAATGGGTTTAAGCATAGTCCTTTTTTCTTTATGCCTGACTCCACAATCGCTCTTGTCGATGGTAAGGGAAACTTGTCATTACTTTCGGATATATTTATAAACGCTGGAACTCCGCCTAAGCTGACTGAGCAGGATTATCAAGAAGCAATGCGTCCCAAAACAAAACTTAATTATAAAGTTTTGAACCAAACCGGAGGGGGCGAGCAGTTGATAGTCCTTCGGCCAATCCAGACGAGAGGTCAATTTGTCGGATTGATTCAAGTTAGTGTAAGCACAAAGCCTTTGAAAGACATGTTGATTCGCCAACTGGTCATTTTCCTTATCCTCTCGTTGCTCGCATTGATCGGTGGAATGTTGGCATTTATTCCGGTGCTAAGAAAAACATTGGTGCCTTTATCGAAGATAGTAAAAACTGTTGAACAAATTGACGCTGGAAATCTTGCCGAACGGTTACCTGCCGAGCAGGGACAAATAGAAGTCGACCGACTGGCCGTTTCGTTTAATGGGATGCTAGAGAGACTAGAAACGTCTTTTGAAGCGGAAAAAGAAGCCAAAGAGCAAATGCGCCGTTTTGTCGCGGATGCCTCTCATGAGCTGCGCACTCCGTTAACTTCGATACACGGATTCTTAGAGGTGCTTCTGCGTGGCGCTATGAATCAACCGGATAAACTACACAAATCATTATCAAGCATGTATGCAGAATCGGAACGCATGAAAAAGCTGGTTCAAGACCTTCTTCTCCTCGCCAAATTGGACCGCTCACCCAGTATCCAACTCGCTGAAGGAGAGCTGGACAAAATAATCAAGGAAATGGCGCCGCAGATGAGGGTTTTGGCAGGGAATCGCAGAGTCAGTTTAAGGCTCACAGCGGATTTGAAAAGTCAGTTTGATGAGGATAAAATGAGGCAAGTGATTTTGAATCTTTTCCAAAACGCGGTGCAGCATACTGATTCTGAACAGGGACACATCCAACTTTCTTTAGATAAGGTTACTGACGGTATTGAGTTAACAGTGAAAGATAACGGGTCGGGCATACCAAAGGACCATATAAACAATCTGTTTAACCGTTTTTACCGATCTGATACTTCTAGGACACGGAAATATGGTGGAGCAGGCCTCGGATTGGCCATAACAAAATCGATTGTGGAGCTTCATGGGGGTACGATTCGGATCGAAAGTGTTGAAGGAGAAGGAAGCGTTTTTTACGTTTGGCTTCCTGCGGCATTACCCAACCAACTTATGAGCTTTTGAGATAATTGACGCCCGAATAAAATGTAGTCAATCATAGTTTGGTTGACCAAAATAATACTATTAGGTAAGTGACTCTTTTTAATGGCTTGGCCGTGAATTGAGTCACTTTTTTTGACGTTTTCTTTACGTTCTTTTTTCAGCTAATTTTCAGGAAACGCTTATTAAACTTTCAGGTAGCTTTAAGGTGTGACTCAGGAACTAAAGATATAGTAATAGAGAGCTTGAAACTGCCCAATCAAGTCAATAACAAATAAAGGAGTTATTAAGCAATGAAATTATTAAAACTTAAACGTATTGACCCGTTATTGATTGTAATTACTTTATTAGCTGTTTTTTTGAATATGTACGGTATCTGGAAGGACCAATATGCCAATGCCTATTACACATCAGCAGTCACCAGTATGCTACAAAGTTTTCACAATTTCTTCTTTGCTTCGTTTGATCCGGGGGGATTCGTAACCGTAGATAAGCCACCGGTCGCGTTCTGGATTCAGACATTGTTCGCTTCAGTGTTTGGCGTACACGGCTGGAGCGTCATTTTACCACAGGCTCTGGCAGGAGTTGGGTCTGTACTGTTGGTTTATGTCCTTGTCAAACCGTCCTTTGGTAAAACAGCAGCCAGGCTCTCGGCGTTGGTGGCAGCCTGTACGCCCATTGCAGCAGCCGTTAGTCGCACTAATAATGTTGATAGTATATTGGTTTTTACGCTCCTGGCTGCAACGTGGATGTTATTTAAGGCTGTTAATACGCAGAAATGGACATGGTCCATCGCAGCTTTTGGGATGATTGGAGTAGGTTTCAATATCAAAATGCTCCAAGCGTATATGGTGCTTCCTGCTTTCTATTTGTTTTATTTACTGGCTTTTAAAGTTAATTGGAAAAAAAAGCTTAGCGTGCTCGCAGCTTCAACGGTTGTTTTGCTAATTGTATCGTTATCTTGGCCTCTCATCGTAGACAGCATTCCCGCTGCAAATCGGCCGTACATCGGAAGCAGCCAAACAAATTCAGTGCTGGAGTTGGCTTTCGGTTATAACGGTATTGCCCGCTTGACAGGTCAAGGAGGACCGGGAGCTGGCAACAAAGCAGGAGACAATGCAAGAATAACTGCTTCGCAACAAACGTCCGGACAAGGGCAAGATGACGGAGGACAGATGCCTGACGGTACTAGGGAAATGCCCCAGGGCTTTGTACCTGGCCAGGATGGTGCTCCAGGGCAGATGCCAGGTGGTGATGGAAGAAATGCGGGTGGAAACCCAGGAGACGGTGGTGGTGGCATGTTCAACACAGGAACAGCCGGACCGCTTCGCTTGTTCCAAGCCCAGTTATCAGGACAAATCAGTTGGCTGCTTCCGTTTGCCTTATTAGGGGCTGTCGGCTTGTTGATGGGGATTCGCAGAAAACAGTTGCTGACTGATAAGCAAAAGGAAAGTCTGTTTTGGCTCGCGTGGTTGTTACCGATGATGGGGTTCTTTAGTGTAGCTGGATTTTTCCATCAGTATTATCTGATTATGTTGGCTCCCCCCATTGCAGCTCTGACGGGCGCAGGTTGGGTAGAATTATATAACTTTAACCGAAACCACGAAGGCTGGAAACGATGGTTGCTACCTGTCGGACTTTTAGGCACGACAGCCTTTGAACTCTATATTCTGATCCCTTATAAGACACAGATTGGACTTGGTTTGCCAATTGTTGTTGGAGTTTTGGGTACTGTGATTTCACTCATCCTGTGTATCAATATAATCACTCAACCCTCGAATAGTGAATTCGACCAATCAATATCGTTTCGAACTAAGCTGAAAGGAACTGCCGCATTAGCAGGCTTGTTAATATTGCTAGTCGCTCCCCTCTTTTGGTCTGCAACTCCCATCATTTATGGAGGAAACAGTATGTTGCCGGCAGCGGGGCCGACATCATCAGGGAACGGGATGGGTATGCCCGGCCAAGCGCAGGGAAAAGGTCAGACACAAGGTCAATCACTGGGTAAGACGGCAGGACAGTCGCAGGAAAACATCGACACAAATTTGCTGTCTTATCTAACGGACAATAATACCGGCGAGAAATACCTGTTTGCCACGACCAACGCAGGTACTGCCGAAGCCTACATCATAAAAACCGGCAAAGCAGTGATGGCTATGGGTGGGTTTTCTGGTTCCGATCCGATCCTGAGCGTAGATAAATTAAAACAAATGGTAGCCAACAAAGAGGTTAAATATTTCTTAAGTTCCGCGGGCGGTCCCGGAGGTGGAAGCTCAGAAGTTCAAGCTTGGATTATCCAGAATGGGAAGGTAGTCCCGCAGACAGCGTGGCAATCAAGTACGGGGAATTCCAGCGGAGGCATGAATGCCTCACAGACTCTATACGAAATCAATCCATGATTCTGCTGCAAAGGCAAAGCAATATTGCTCAATCCTAAAAAGTTGGAGGCGAGAGTATGAACGCAGGCATTTGTTATTCCATAGTCATTCCAGTCTACAATGAAGAAGTTGTAATATACCAAACCTATCGGCGTCTGAAGCAGGTGATGGATTTGACGGGAGAGCCTTATGAACTGATTTTCGTGAATGATGGTAGCTGTGACCATACTGCTGCTATGATCAAAAATTATAGAGATCAGGATGAGGCCGTGAAACTCATTACATTTTCCCGAAATTTCGGTCACCAAATTGCCATTTCGGCTGGAATGGACTATGCGTTAGGAGCTGCGGTGGTTGTGATTGACGCAGATTTACAGGATCCACCCGAGCTGATTTTGGATATGATTGCGAAGTGGAAAGAAGGATTTGACGTCGTTTACGCCAAACGGACGAAACGGAAGGGCGAAACATTTTTCAAAAAGCTAACTGCTCGTTTGTTTTACCGAATTCTGAGTGCTTCCACGGATCTCGATATCCCGACGGACACTGGCGATTTTCGCTTACTGGATCGCAGAGTGTGTGAAGAACTAAAACGGCTGCCTGAAAAAAATCGTTATGTTCGCGGCTTGGTGAGTTGGGTGGGGTTCCGGCAAACTGCGGTAGAGTATGAAAGGGATGAACGATTAGCCGGAGAAACGAAGTATCCTCTGAAAAAGATGATCAAGTTAAGCATGGACGGCCTTACTTCTTTTTCCTATAAACCCATAAAGATGGCGACCTATGCAGGGTTTGTAATCATCACGTCCGGCTTGTCCTACCTAGTAGCTCTGTTACTTTTCAAGGTCTTTTACAAGTCAGGTATCGCCGGGTGGAATCTGGTTTTGGCAATGCAACTGGTGTTGACCGGAATTCTCCTGACAATGATGGGGATTCTCGGAGAGTATATCGGACGAATATATGATGAAGCAAGAGATCGCCCCTTATATATTGTGAGTGAATGCTACGGAATGATGAAAAAAGAACGGAATGTGAAGAGGGTTGTCTAATATGTCGAAGCGATCACTTGAGTTTGTGAGGTTCTGTCTAGTTGGAACAGTAAATACAGGTGTTGACTTTACTGTATTTACAGTTCTTTCCAATATGGGTGTTCTGTTACTAGTGGCTCAATGTGTCTCCTACACTTGTGGAGTATTGAACAGCTTTCTTCTGAACCGAACGTGGACCTTCAGGAGACGCGGGCAATCTACCGGACAGCTTATCCGATTCTTGGCACTAAACCTTGGCACATTGACAATAACTTACGGTTTGTTAGTCTACTTTCACAATTCCCTAGCCTGGCCATTGCTCGTCTGTAAATTGTTGGCGACGGGAGCGAGCCTCGGAATTAATTATATAGGTAGCCGTTTATGGATTTTTTCGCCGATCTCACTATAGAATTGGAGTGATATAGAATGAAAATCAGAAAAGCAATCATCCCGGCAGCTGGTTTAGGTACGAGATTTCTGCCGGCAACTAAAGCGCAGCCCAAGGAGATGCTCCCGATCGTCGATAAGCCCGCCATCCAATACATCGTAGAAGAAGCGGTTAAGTCCGGTATCGAAAGTATTCTGATTGTAACGGGTAGAAATAAAAAATCCATCGAAGATCATTTTGATAAGTCCGTAGAGCTCGAGCAAATGCTTTGGGAAAAGGGAAAAACAAATTTACTGCTTGAGATTCAAAACATCAGTAATCTGGCCAATATTCATTATATCCGCCAAAGGGAACCGCTTGGTTTGGGGCATGCCATTCTTTGCGCAGAGCAATTTATTGGCGACGAACCGTTTGCCGTTCTGCTTGGAGACGATATTATGGTTTCCGATCCTCCTGCCTTAAAGCAGCTGATAAACGTTTTTGAAACGTATGAGAAAACAGTTATTGGCGTCCAGCCGGTGCATCCGACGGAGGTAAGCAAATATGGCATTATATCGGCTGTAGCACAGCACAACAAAGTTTTACAAGTGCAGGATCTGATTGAAAAGCCCACTTCAGCCAATGCTCCTTCCAATATAGCAATCATGGGTAGGTATATCTTAAAACCGTCCATTTTCCCTTTTCTGAAAACTCAAGAAAAAGGAGCGGGGAACGAATATCAGCTGACGGATGCCTTGCGAGAAGTTTGTCAACAGGAAGGGCTGCTTGGGCTGAAGTTGAAAGGAGACCGCTACGATATTGGAGATAAGTTTGGCTACATGAAAGCTATCATTGAAATGGGGTTGCAGCGAGAAGAGCTGCAACCGCAGCTGATCAAGTACTTGCAGCATGTGCTAAAAAAGCAATTAGTTAAGTATCGGCCGAAAAGGGCGGCGGTATGAAAGGAGCGTCCAATCGGTGGGGATAAGGAAGCATATACTCAAAATAAGCATGTTATCGATCCTACTATTAGCCGGAACATTATGCATAACGACATTATGGAGTTTTAGCAGTAATGCTCCATTAACTCAAAATAACTCCGTAGCGAGCAGCTCAGTCCCAAGTCAAAGCAACCCAATGCCAGATAATGCAAATGCTAGTACAAATGCTAGTACAAATACAAATGCAAATACAAGTACAAATACAAGTACAAGTACAAGTCAAGGACAGAGTACAACTCAAACCCAAAATACTCCAAATACAAGTCAAAACACGCAAGCTCCAAATGGACAGTTCCAACCTTCGGATATAAGCCAGAGAACAGCACCTAACCACGGGACTAGGCCAAATGGAATGGGTAATTGGAGTCCAGGTATAAGTTCAAGTACAAATACGAGTGCAAGTTATACCCCTCAAATTGTTGCCTATTCCGTAACTTTTTTGATGCTTTTCTTGGGAGCCTATTACCTTGTCACCAAGAAAAAGGTAAAAATCCAGCCTAGTAATGTAAAAATGTTGATTCTGACCATACTTGGTGTCGGTTTGTTCTTGCGAATTCCCCTGGCGCTATTGATTAACGGCCACCCCTTTGACCTAAGCACCTTCAAAAACTGGGCGACCACTGTAGTCAATAATTTCTCTCAATTTTATCAAGGACGTAACGCCAGTGACTATCCGCCTTTTTATATCTACGTTTTATTTCTAATTGGTAAACTTGGAAGTCTTTCGGCACTAAGTCCCTACTTTACGTTGCTCTTAAAGTTACCATCGATCGTTGCGGACATCGCTACGTCTTTCTTGATATTTAAACTCGCCCAAAAGTACCTCTCTTTTGAAATTAGCCTTCTACTCGCCGCCTTTTACACCTTCAACCCAGCTGTGCTGATCAATTCGACGATCTGGGGTCAGGTGGATTCGTTTTTTACTTTAATAATTGTAGCAGCGATATTTTTTCTCTCGGAAAAGAATATTGGGCTTGCCACTGGCCTGTTTACCGCGGCTGTTCTCATGAAGCCACAGGGAATTATCTTTCTCCCAGTACTTTTTTTCGAATTAATAAGGCAAAAAACTCTCAAGAGTTGGATAAAAGTTATTATTTCTGGACTGGTAACTGCCATAGTGATTATTTTGCCTTTTTCCTTGAACACGAGCGGGTTATGGATTTTCAAACTCTATGCTAGTACCTTAGGTGAATACCCCTATGCCTCGGTTAACGCATTTAACTTTTTCAGTTTACTGGGAGCGAACTTTACAAAAGATGCAGGTACTCTGTTTGTATTCAGCTATCATAGCTGGGGGCTAATTGCTATTGTCATGATCACAGCATTTTCATGGTTTCTCTTCATTAAAGGGAATAGCAGGGTATATGCTTCTGCCGTTGCACTCCTCCTGATCGACGGTGTCTTCACGTTTTCCACTAGAATGCATGAACGATATTTGTTTCCGGCTGTCGCCCTGTCAATATTAACGTTTATCTACCTTAGGGACAAACGGTTAATTTTGTTAGCCTCAGGGTTTAGCACGACTATTTATATCAATACTCATTTTGTTCTCTATGAGACGCTGAGCGGTATCAATTCTGTTTCATATGGTTCGATCCTCATTATCACTTCTTTCTTAAACGTGTTGTTGTTCGTATACCTTATGAAGGTTTTATACGAAATCGTTAGAGAAAGGAGGGGGATGCTCATTGGGGCATAGCGCCAGTTAGTCATCGGTCAAACTATGAATACAAGGAGGAATTTCTAAATGAAAAGCTTGAGTCATGTGCAAAAATCAACAAGAAAGCCCTGGTTGGTCGTAGGGATGTTATTGTCATTAGTCACACTTGGAGTAGGTGGTTGTGGTTCAAAAGCTGCAACATCTTCACCTGCTACATCATCGACACAATCATCATCAACTTCTACCGCTGATGCGTCTACAACACAATCAGCAACATCTAGTCAAGATAATCAGGGTCAAACTGCCCAAACACCAGCAATGAATCCCGCGATAGAAGCCGCTATGGGGATACGTCGCCTTCAAGGTAATCAACAAATGGTTTTGACGAGCGATCAGAAAGATAAAATCAAACCGATTTTGCAACTTTTAATTGATACTTCGAACCCAAGTCAAGATTTTCTCCAACAAAAAGCAGATGCGATTAAAGCTGTATTTACTGAGCAACAAAAAACCTATTTGAGTACAAATACTCCGAAAGATAATCCGAAAGGAAATAGCCAAAATGGGCAAGAACAACCAAAAGATCAACCAAAAGGACAAAACGGTGCTCCCCATGGCAATCAAACTGCTCCTACAGGCCAATTACAAGACATATTTAAACAGGTATTAGCTTCTTTAACATAACTCTGAAGGGCATTAAAATCTCTATATATTCACTAATTAATTTATCAAATCGGACGAGACTTTTACTTCTTTTATTCACATATTGTTTAGGAAATTATTTAATAAACAAACCACTTTTTGGCTTATTTCAAAGACATTATAAAGATTGACGATCGATAAATATAATGTTTAAAACTATTATATTTTGAGAAGGAGGAATTTGATGTATATTTCGTCTATTAGTAATTCCAGTAGTGCGTCAAGCATTCAAAGCCTAAACCAAATTTTGGCCGCTCAAGAACAGGCTAAGTTACGACTTCAAGCTACCGAAAAGCAGAGTAGTACGGTCCAAACTCAGGATAGTGCTGAATTCAGCCCGGAAGCGCTGCAAGCATCTAGGAACTTAAAGATTAGTCCTTTGGATGGATTGGTGTCTGACGGAACGATTACCCAAGACCAAGAAGATGCCATTAAAGAAGCCTTCGAATCAGCGATGAAATCGCAAGTAAACACCACCACCGAGACAGATCCCTTGGCCAGCTTGGTTTCTGACGGAACGATCAGCCAGGATCAAGCAGATAGCATTAAAGATGCGCTCGACTCAGCTAGACCATCCCAATCAAGACCCGCCCCGCCAAACCCTTTGGACAGTTTGGTAACTGATGGAACAATTAGCCAAGACCAAGAAGAAGCTATTAAAGAAGCTATTGAATCAGCAATGAAATCGCAAGCAAGCACCACCACCAAGACAGATCCCTTGGCCAGCTTGGTTTCTAACGGAATTATTACCCAGGACCAAGGAAATATTATTCAGACAACTTTTGCAACAGCTAGACAGGCTTATCAGCGTCAGGCATAGAGGTGAAGCACTGACACTAAAATTAAATCAAAAGCTCCATAATAAATTCATTACGGAGCTTTTGATCTTTTTACTAGTCAGTTGCAAAAACTAAAGTGGGAATTTTGGCATCTGACCTATTTTGATCTTGAACCAAAGAAATCGTATCATATTTGCGAAACAACGCATTTATTCTCCAAATAATAACCAACGCAACGGACTGTTTTTATGTATGAAGCCCCAATTTTCTTCCTCAAATAGTAAATATAAAGATCGACATTGGCAAACTCGTAATGTGAATTAGAACCCCAGAGTCTCTCGAAAATACGTTCTTTGGTAACGACATTTCCGCTGTTGCGCATTAGAGTTTCAAGTAATAATGTTTCTTTGACACTTAATTTAATAACATCATTGCCCTTGGCTACTTTACACTTTGAGATATCTAATATCAATCCTGCTACTACGAGTTTACAGTCCACGATTTCCTTACTTTTTCTTCTTAAAAGCGCTCTTAATCTTGCTAGAAGTTCCTCAGTTCTAAATGGCTTAACCAGATAATCGTCAGCACCCGCATCTAAACAGTCAACCATATCTTTGATGCTATCTTTAGCGTTCAGAAATAATATGGGGGTAGTTAAGCCTTGAAACCGTAATTCTTTGACGATTGTAAGTCCATCAATGTTTAGAAGGCGCGAATCTAAAACAATAAGATCATAAGCTCCAAATATGGCCATTTCAAGCCCGATTTCGCCATCCGCAGTATCATCGACTACATAGCCTTCTTTTTTTAGTATACGGCTAAGTGCTTTCGAAAATTGAGTTTCATCTTTAATTAATAGTAACTTCATCCTCATCCTCCCGGAAAAGTCTAAGTGAACTCGTTCAATTAAAGTTGAACATCGAGACTTCGGTGACGTAAGTCATCCTACGCACGAAGTATTGTTTAGGGCCGTGCGCTTCGGCGATACTCTCCACTGGAGACTATCGTCTGTGGAGACTTACGCCGAAGGCGCAGTACCACAGACGAATACCTGTGCGCCGTAGGATGGAGTCTACCCCCTTCGCTGCTGAGTGTTTCTATTGGGAAAGGCGGCTCGGCGATACTAATCCTCAGCGCTTAGTATTCGTTGATAGCCGTGCGCTATCGGCGATACTGTCCATCGGAAAATATCGTCACTGGAGACTATCGTCACCGAAGCAGAGTACGGGGGTACCACTCCCACTTGAAGTGGGAGTCTCACGATTGGATGAAAGACCTGCAGCGAAGGACAAGACTGTAGCACACTGCCTCCGCCGAGACAAAATTGAGAGCCGACTGCCTAGTTTCTGCGGTCGGCTCTTTGTTTATAGGTTCTCATGCTTCAAGCCTTAAAGAAAATTGTAAGTTTATGCTTGAATATCAATTTTGCTATCCGTAGAAATAGTTTGAGTTTGAGTCTGGGTCTGTTCAGTATTATTTTTTTGATTTGACTTTTTTGCTTGTATCTGGGCTTGAATTTGGATTATCTGATTTTGAATTAATTGGATTTTTTCCTGTTTTGTTTTATCATCATCCTGACTTTGTGTCTCAGTTTGTATTTGCTTCTGAAGCTGTTTTACTTGATTTAAAAGTTGTTTGATTTCACTATCATTTCCAGAGGATGAAGAATTGTTTGATATTGAAGAAACTGATGATATGTTAATAATATAAGACCTCCTGACTTTATTAAATTTTGAAGCACTTATGGATTTGTTCTTATGTTACTTATACTACACAAATCTGAAACATAGCTGAAACTTAACTGAAAGTTTGCTGAAAATTATTATAATTTCTCCTGCCGGATAAATTGTATAGGCTGTGACAGTGAAAGGCACCTCAATTGTTTGTGAGAAAGCAGTCGGTATGATATAGTTTAATGTGAAAGATTGGGGGTTTTCATGATGCCACGGATGGTCATATTAGATGGAAATAGCCTTGCGAATCGCGCTTTTTATGCTCTGCCGCCATTGACTACAAGCGATGGGCGCCCGACGAATGTATTACATGGTTTTTTGACCATGCTTTTTAGGTTAGAACAAGAACAGCAGCCAGACTACTGGGTGGTGGCCTTCGATAAAACCAAGGCAACGGTGCGGATTGAACAGTACGCTGGGTATAAAGCGCAGCGGAAAGAAACCCCGGAGGGATTGCGCCCGCAATTTGATTATCTGAAAGAAATATTATCAGAAATGGACATTCCCATGCTTGAGTTGGCCGGTTATGAGGCTGATGATCTTATTGCTGTAGTAACCAAACAGGCGGAAGCACAGGGAATGGAGATTCAGATATATACAGGAGATAGGGATGCCCTGCAACTTATATCTCCTAAGACGAATATTTATCTCACCAAAAAAGGGATTAGTGAAGTTGAATGTTATGACGAACACGTCTTATGGGAACGTTATCAGTTACGTCCATACCAAATCATTGATCTCAAAGGTCTCATGGGAGACAGCTCGGATAATATTCCCGGGGTTCCCGGTATTGGTGAGAAAACCGCACTAAAATTACTCTGGGAATTTGAAACGGTCGAGGGCGTTTTAGCGAACGCGGATAAAGTCAGCGGAAAAAAGGTACAAAGTAATTTAAAAGAATATGCTGATCAGGCAATACTCAGTAAAAAGTTAGCGACGATGCTCAATGAAGTGCCGTTGAAGTTTTCATTAGACGATCTTGTATACCGCTGCTCACAAGCGATCAAAGTGCTTCCGGTCCTGCAAAAATATGATTTAAAAAATGTGACCCGTTTATGGCAAGAACGTCATAAAGACGATGGAGAACCACTAGGAGAAAACCTTGATGCGGTGTTAGAAAATTGGCCGGAACGCACGTTAACGCAGGAGGGCTGGTTAGCACAGCTGGAACAGTGGCAGTCAAGGAAAGTTCCACTTACGTTAGCTTGCCGTTATGAGGGAACCGGTTTACAAGGCGGACATTGGACGGAATGGGGAGTGGCTGCTCAGAGTGAAGTCTTCACGCTGATTCGAACCGAGGCATCCCAGGATGTTATCAAGTCGTGGCTAGAATTGATGGGTAATGATCTAGTTCCGAAAACGTTAGCCGATAGTAAAACGGTGGCCTTGTTGCTCGCCAACGAAGGCGTAGCCTTCAAGGGTCTTGCCTTAGATCTAAGCTTGGCATCCTATCTGATTCAATCCTCGCGCCCCAAATTTGCTCCCCTGGATTTGGTCAAAGGATATTTTCCGAATCAAGCGGCTTTCAAGAACGTAGCGGAAGAAGCTGGGGCCTTAGTCCAGGTTGCTCCAAAGTTTGAGGCAGAGATTGATTCGCTGGGCCTTTCGAGATTACTTCATGACATCGAAGAGCCGCTAAGTTTGGTGCTGGCGCAAACGGAGCGTCATGGGATCGCGGTTGACTCAGAGCAGTTAACCAGTCTTGGTGAAGGGATCAGTATTACTTTAAAGCAGCTGGAGCAAGATATCTATGCCCTGGCTGAAGGAACTTTTAATATAAATTCGCCCAAACAGTTAGGCACGATCCTTTTCGAAAAACTAGGCCTTCCTACAGCTAAAAAAACTAAAACAGGTTATTCCACTGATGCGGAGACGTTAGAGGAACTGCGCTTAGCCCACCCCGTCGTGGCTAAGATTCTCGACTATCGGCAATTAAATAAACTAATGTCAACTTATGTGAATGGATTGCTCGCCCAAATCAAGGACGGACGGATACATACTACGTTTCAACAAACTGTGGCAACAACCGGACGTCTGTCAAGCACGGAACCAAACCTACAGAATATTCCGATTCGACTGGAACAGGGACGGCAGTTAAGAAAAGCCTTTCATTCCACGGAACAGGGGTGGGTACTCCTATCGGCCGATTATTCCCAAATTGAGTTGCGGATTTTAGCTCACTACTCTCAAGATCCTTTGCTTTGTGAATCGTTTGCCCTGGGACAGGATGTGCATACCCGAACCGCAGCGGAAGTCTTCGGTATCTCGCTGGAAGCAGTCACCTCGAACATGCGCCGAAGTGCCAAGGCGGTAAATTTTGGCTTGGTTTACGGACTAACTGAGTTTGGGCTTTCGAGAGATTTAGGGATTCCACGCAAGGAATCAAAGTTTTACATTGAGCAATATTTTAAGCGCTATAGTGGGGTTAAACGGTATCTAGAAACGGTTGTAGCTCAGGCCAAACAAGAGGGACAAGTCCGTACCTTGTTTAATCGTCTTCGACGTATTCCGGAATTGCTCCATCCTAACCGAGTACAGCGGCAATTTGGAGAACGTATTGCCATGAACACGCCAGTACAGGGGACCGCAGCCGATATTATGAAATTGGCCATGATTAAGGTTGCTGAGGGATTAAAACCCTTCCGAGCGGCTATGCTACTGCAAGTACATGATGAACTTCTGCTCCAAGTTGCTCCTGATGATTTAGAAAGTGTTGCACGTATGCTCAAAGATAAAATGGAAAATGCCTATCCACTGTCAGTACCCATGACAGTGGACTGTAAGGTCGGACCGAATTGGTATGAAATGCAGCCGTTTAAGCTGATGGATTAAGGAATGAGGAATGAGGAAAGAACATGCCAGAACTCCCTGAAGTTGAAACGATTAGAAGAACTTTAGCAGAACATGTTAAAGATTTAAAAATCGAAGAAATCAAACTGATTTGGTCCTCTGCTGTCAGCGGTTGGGAAGATCAGTCATTTGTGGCTTTAGTCACCGGTCGACGAATCCAAAGAATAGACCGCCGTGGCAAATACCTGCTTATCCGGCTTGATGAAGATTTGACGCTCATTGCGCATATGAGAATGACCGGGCGGCTAAATTATTATACGGAGAGTCAGGAACCCGAAAAACATACACACGTGGTTTTTCGGTTGGAGCAAGGGGAAGTTCATTTTTCAGATGTGCGGAAATTTGGGCGTATTCAAGCTATACCCACCCCACTGTGCCTGAGTGGATCATCTCTAGGAAAACTAGGACCTGAGCCGTTAGATGCAGAATTCACACCCGAAGTTTTAAAGGAACGTTTTGGGAAGAAAAAACTCTCCGTAAAAGCGGCCCTGTTAGATCAGCATGTCCTAGCCGGCTTGGGTAACATCTATGTGGATGAATCCCTTTTTCGGGCAGGAATATCTCCCGAACGCGGGGTAGACACTCTATCCGAGGAGGAAATCTCCAAACTCCATCAAGCCATTCAAAGCATTCTTCAAGCAGGAATCGATGCGCAGGGCACATCTTTTCGAGATTACCGAGATGCCAATGGGGAAAAAGGATGGTTCGAACAGGATTTACAAGTGTACGGACGAGGCGGTGAACCCTGCAAAGTCTGTGGGCAGACGTTAGAACGCATTCGTCTCGCGGGTCGGACGACGGTGTATTGTTCGAAGTGTCAGAGGTAGGCGTTTGGAATGGGATGAATGCAATATATTCAAGTATAGAAAGAAAATAATTAAGGCTAGGGGTAACCCCTGGCCTTTTGTGTTGTCAGTCATCCACGACACCTTGGCATCTTGGCATCTAGCTCTCTCGACTCCTAAGCCATCCGTAGCGGTGTTCTAACCTCGAACATCCTTGTTCGAGTCATGGTTGATGGTCCCTTCTCGCCATCACGGCACCTTGCCATCCTTGGCGGCGCTACTAACCTCAAACGTCCTGTTTGAGTCTTGGTTTCAGAGACACTTGTTCATCCATGGACAGCGTTCTAACCTCGAACGACACTTGACCATCCTTAGTCAGCACTCTAATCTAAAACGCCAAAACGTCCTTTTTTCGGTGATCTTCTAACCTCGAACCTTTTTAACTTGGACATCATGGGAAGTTCTTGACTATGAGCAGTAAAAGTGTTAATAAATTACAGTTCCTTGGCAGAAATCTGACTCCAGACGACGAAGTTTGTCCTAAAAGAATTCTTGCTGTGTAGTAATAACGCTTTTGTGTTGAAGACCGCGAATTGTGGTCTTACTTTAAAGCAATACAGCTAGATGAGTCAGGAGTGTGTTATGACGTTTTGAACCTTCACTAGAATTTGTGATTACAGGATCAAATCTAGTTGGCAGATATGAATCGGTCTGGTTAAGGGAACTTGCTAAAAAAACTGAAAGTACCCTCAAACTTAAGGGTTACAGTTCTCTAACTATTGGTGCCTATATAAGTCATACCCTGAAATTTTTTGAGTTTATTAAGAAGCAGCCAGATCAAGTAACCAATGAACATATTGAGGAATATCTGCTTTATATCTTAGAAAACAAAAAAGTGTCTTCTTAGTACGTGAATCAGTCAATCAGTGCTATTAAATTCGCGTATAAACATGTTATTAAATCGAATAATGTTAACAATATTAGTGTTCCAAGACCTAAGAAAGTAGAAAAGTTACCGGATATCCTGAGTACAGAGGAGGTAATTTCGCTATTTAAGGCTGTTCTAAATGTCAAGCATCGGGCGTCTTGATGCTAACCTATTCGGCAGGTCTGAGGGTTTGCGAAGTAGTAAGTCTTAAGGTGATGGATATTGATTCAAAGCGGATGTTGATTCATGTGAGGCAGGGCAAGGGGCGGAAGGATCGATATTCGATTTTGTCGAAAAACGCTCTAGATACGCTTCGCACATATGCCAAGGAATATCATCCAAGTGAATGGCTTTTTCCGGGTGATCAAATTGGAAGGCATCTAACTGAAAGAACTGCACAGAAAGTTTTTGAATCAGCCTGTAATAAAGCTGGAATCAAAAAAGATGTCTCAATTCATTCATTGCGGCATTATGCTTTTGCAACGCACCTTCATATCAAGAAGATGCCAAATGGGCTTTGTTAATACTCATACCCAT
>LOEW01000236.1 GCA_001516045.1 Desulfosporosinus sp. BRH_c37 | reverse complement strand
CTCTGGCGTTTCTACCACTATGGCGAAGAGTGGGCCATAATTCCTCCCCTGATCTTCTTAGGCATTGGAGCTATGACCGATTTTGGTCCGGTTATTGCTAATCCTAAGACGCTGATCCTAGGTGCAGGTGCTCAGGGCGGGGTATATGTTACTTTCTTTGGGGCTCTACTTTTGGGCTTTAATGTTGACCAAGCGGCTGTCATCGGAATTATTGGCGGTGCGGATGGCCCAACTACTATTTTCCTAGCCTCTAAACTAGCTCCGGAAATGATGGGTATCTGCGCAGTGGCTGCCTACTCCTATATGGCTCTGGTACCAGTTATCCAACCTCCGATAATGAGATTACTTACCACCGAAGCCCAGAGAAAGATCCGTATGAAATCTTTACGTAAGGTATCCAAACTAGAAAAAATATTCTTCCCTATCATTACGGTTATAATCATTGCCCTGGTTGTACCAGATGCTGCTGCCTTGATGGGTATGTTCTGCTTCGGTAATTTGCTGAGAGAATCCGGGGTAGTAGAGCGTCTGAGTAATACAGCTCAAAATGAATTGATGAATATTGTAACGATTTTCCTGGGGATATCAGTTGGTGCTACTATGCCGGCAGAGGTGTTTTTAAGTCCTAAGGTTTTGGGGGTATTTCTTCTGGGGTCGATTGCATTTGCTGCGGCTACTGCCTGTGGAATAGGGTTAGCACACTTCATGAACCTCTTCCTAAAAGAAAAGATCAATCCATTAATTGGTGCTGCGGGTGTTTCAGCGGTTCCTATGGCAGCTCGAGTAGCTCATAAAGTGGGTTCGGAAGCAGATAAGAAGAACTATCTTTTAATGCACGCAATGGGTCCTAATGTAGCTGGTGTTATTGGTACTGCGGTGGCCGCAGGTATGTTTATAAGCGTTTTGAAGTAAACTAATAATTTGATCCTGAAGTTAAGGCGATTATCCGAGAAACTGCCCCGATAAGTTTTTAAAGACGAAGTTTTTCTGTAACTGATCAGTTGCAAATATCGTTAAGAATAAATGGAGCAGTGGATTAGTCTTTTAACTTTAGTATAAAAAAGGAAAATAATATTTTATAGGAGGAATTTATAATGGCAAATATTGAAAGCCCAATGGCTGGTAAGGTTTGGAAAATTCTCGTTAATGTTGGAGACACTATTGTTGAGGACGATGAAGTCTTAATTCTCGAAGCTATGAAAATGGAAAATGCTATCTATGCACCTGAAGGTGGCATTGTAAAAGAAATCAAAGTCAAAGAGGGTCAGCAAGTTGCCGAGGATGATGTACTTGTTGTGCTAGAATAGTTCTGTAAGATAATGGCCCAAACTTTGGAAGTTGAATGAAGATTCAACTTCCAAATATGCTAATGATGTTGGGAAGCGAAAATAAGCGAGCTGTTAATATCAGCCCGCTTTATTTTTAGATATTTAATTCCAATTGGATGAATATTAATTTATTAATTATGTTGATTTACCAGTTATTTATAATCTTGCAGGGGAAAATATGACCTTTTAATTGATATTGAACTTCCAAATAGTCGTGGTATGCTATATTCTTATTGTGACTTGTCTAGATACCTTAATAATGTCTTAATAACTGTAGACGGTATTTCTGTCAAAAAGGAGTTGTTTAGGATGATGTATCAAGTTACAAATAAAGAAGTAATTTGTAGAGCCTGTGGTAAGACTGTCTTAGAGAATTCTTATCATTGTCCACACTGTGGTGTTGGAGCTCCAGGAATTTATAGTAGATGTCCCAAATGTAAAACGGATAATTATGCCTATCATAAATATGGGTATGCGATTATTCGAGCGCTATTAGCGACCTGTGTTTGCGGCCCACTCGGTCCTGTCTTTGGTTTAGTAGGCTATAATAGAACCGAATGTATCTGTTTGTCTTGTAATCAAGGCTGGTTTCCTTTTCAGGAGGATGAACAGCTCGGTCCCTTTAACACTTTTGTTGGCGAAGAAGGCAAAATGAGTAGAAAATTTAAGAAAATACCCGCTAAGATCTCTGCGCTTAATATAAAAACGTCAAGTATAAGCAGGATTGAGGTAATATAGTGAAAATGAATGAGAACCTGAATGGAGAGAGTTTCTTGCCACATAAGCATATTAGCTTGCTCGATAAGGAGATATACATATATCGAAAAGTATCTTCAACGAACTATGTTGCTAAGTTAATGGCACTATCCGGAGCTCCAGAGGGTACCATAGTTATGAGCATGTCTCAGACATCCGGTATGGGTAGGATGAAACGTCAATGGGCTTGTCCTAGTGGTAAGGGGATATTAATGTCTATGGTTTTGAGACCTGAAATTCAGGTCCAGTTTGTTCCTCAACTAACACTATTATGCGCGGTTGTAGTTGCCGAAACCATAAGAAAAGTGACTGGATGTGAGGTAGGAATAAAATGGCCTAACGACATTCTCATAAGTGGCAAAAAGGTATGTGGTATACTTGCCCAGAGTGATTTTTCCAAAGATGCTTCAGGGTACGTAATTTTGGGCGTTGGGATCAATATTAATCAAAATATAAATCAACTCCCCCCTGATTGCAGGGAATCCAGTACTTCGCTGAGCTTAGAACAGGGTCAAAATATTTCTCGTTCTAGGGTACTTAAGCAGTTTATTATTACTTGGGATGAACATTTTAAGGGCTTTTTAGAAGGTGGGCATCCATATCTCCGCAAGAAATGGATTGAAAATAACGTAACACTAGGAAGAAATGTTACTATTAATAAGGAGATAAATCCTGTTAATGGAATAGCGGTAGATATTAGCGAAAGAGGGGGGCTTATTGTGAGTTTATCCGATGGATCAAGAGAGGAATTTTTGGCTGAAGATTTGAGCTTGGGTAGAACTCATTATGGAAGCCACTAATAGTTTTCCAAATTCCATGGGCAAAAATTACACTAAGCAATGAAAAGTCCTCTAATTTTAGGGGGCTTTTATCGTGATTAGCGTTATAATTTGGTTTTCTCTCCTCAGTCATTCAGTGCTCTTAAACGTACCCTTAATTGTGTAAATTCCAGTTACTTAGTAAACACCTGAGTTATTGGTTAAGCTGCAAAACATGGGCCAATAATATAAAATTTCTAAAAAATTTAGTGAATCTTTCCATGGTGTGCTAAAATATAGGAGACGAAAATTGTTAATCAGGAAGATTGATGGCCAAGAAAAGATCTTGTGTGCCTAAAGCTTCTTGAACAGAAGGTTGTCACTGAACCGATTACCCCCCCTTGCTTAATTTGAATATCTTGCTATAGAATATAATATAGGAGATATGCAAAGTTGCAAAGGACTACATAAGTAGAATCTAGGGTCAATAGCCTCCCTAAGAACTATCTAAGTATCTTAGGGCTAATATTGACCTAACAGTGCGAAGATTAATGCAAATATGCAAAGACATGTAAGTATGCATATCATTTACGCATAGTAATTAATCTTGGTAAGGGTATGGGGGAAAATCTCAAGAAAATCTCTATTGAGAGGAGGTGAAATTCACTTGGAAAACGTAGTTGCTCCGTTGGATGCAAATGTATGGAAGATACATGTGGCAGTTGGAGATGTAGTGGAGATAGACGATGAGATCGTAATTCTTGAGGCTTTGAAAATGGAGTCTCCAGTTTATGCTTCGACTGATGGTACAGTAGTTAAGGTCGCAGTCAAAGAAGGCGATAAAGTAACTGAAGATCAAATATTAGTTGTAATTGAGTAATTAACCATACCAGTACATTTAGTTTCGATAATTCACGCCCCTTGAAAGCTCATTAGCCTATGGGGGCAAAACTATAGGTGATGATGAGAAGGGGGACAATTTAGTGGTCAGAAAGCAAACAGCCTTGCGGCCTTACTTCGAAAAAATGCCTGATATCGGGAAACCCTTAAGTGCCGGAGAAATAAAGCGTACCGAAGAAAACATCAAATTTATTCAAGAACAAGAGGATATTATATTCAGTGCTGTAGAAAAGGTTAAGAATGCTGGTACTTCCGCTGACGTAATCCGGAAAAGAGGCCAGATGACCGTTTGGGATAGGTTAGATTATCTGGTTGACGCTGGAACCTGGTGTTCGTTACATACACTTTATAACCCAGAAACAAACGAAGAAGGATGTACGGGTGTCGTTGACGGTCTGGGCAAAATAGATGGAAAATGGGCAGTAATAATTGCTTTCGATAATAAGGTCATGGCAGGGGCTTGGATTTCAGGCCAATCTGCGAATATTTTAAGAGTAACTGACTTGGCCAAAAGGCTAAATATTCCGTTAGTCTGGCTCACTAATTGTAGTGGGGTTAAATTAATGGAGCAAGAAAAGGTCTATGCTGATCGGCGAGGTAGTGGGTCTACGTTCTTCAGACATGCCGAACTGAACCGGCTGGGGATACCAATCTTAAATGCTATTTATGGTACAAACCCTGCTGGTGGTGGCTATCAAGGAATTAGTCCTACCATTCTTTTAGCCCATAAGGATGCCAATATTGCCGTGGGCGGAGCGGGAATTGTCGGAGGAATGAGCCCTAAGGGTTATTTTGACTTAGAAACTGCCCAACAATTAATTGAGGCAACTAAAGGATTTAAGGCTAAGGCCCCGGGCCGAGTGGAAACACATTTTGATGAAACTGCTTATTTTAGAGAAGTTCATGATACCGAAACCGGCGTCTTGGATGGGATCAAAGAATATATGAGTGGCATGCCGGCTTTTGACCCCAAAGTGTTTCGAGTTGCTGAGCCAGCTGAACCTAAGTTCCCCGTTCAGGATTTAAATAGAATTATTGCCGCTAACCAAAAAAGACCCTATGATGCTGTTCAAGTATTGGCTCGACTTACGGATAATAGTGAATTTATGGAGTATAGGCCTGATTACGGACCTGAGGTATTTACGGGAGTAGCAAAAATTGATGGCTTCCCGGTGGGCGTGATTGGCAACAGACAAGGAATAATACCTAAATATCCAGAGTATGCCGAAGGGGCCTATGTGGGGGTAGGCGGTAAACATTATCGCCAGGGACTTATTAAACAGTCCGAATTTGTCACCTTCTGCGGTCGAGATAACTTGCCAATTATTTGGCTTCAAGATACTACAGGTATCGATGTAGGAGATATCGCCGAGGAGGCTGAATTGCTGGCTCTGGGTCAGAGCTTGATCTATTCAATCGAAAAAACAAATGTGGCTATGATGTGTGTCATCTTGAGAAAAGGTACCGCTGCTGCTCATTATATTATGGGTGGTCCTCAAGCCAATGAAAACAACGCCTTTACGCTAGGAACACCGTTGACAGAAATTTATGTAATGCATGGAGAAACGGCTGCTGCTGCTTCTTATGCTCGAAGATTGGTCAAGGAACAAGAAGCTGGCAATGACTTAGGACCGACGATTGAAAAAATGAATCAAATGGTAAAGGATTACGAAGCAAAATCAAGGCCAGTGTTCTGTGCGCAGCAAGGGTTTGTGGATGAGGTAGTTACCCTTCCGGATTTAAGAAAATATTGCGTCGCTTTTGCGGGCGCTAATTATCAAAACCCTAAATCGATCACCCCAATCCATCAGATGGTCCTACCGAGGTCGATCAAGGGCTAAAGAAAAAGCCGAGGATGACTAGTATAAAGATTAAACTTCTTACCCTCTGGGTTAGAGAAGCGTAAACCGGTACTGGTCGCTAAATAAAGATTGAGGAGAGAGATAAAATGGATTTTGGCTTAACTGAAGAACAAAAAATGGTTCAAGATATGGCCCGTAATTTTGCTGCCAAGGAAATTGCACCTTATGTTGAAGAAGATGAAGATAATCATTACTACCGTAGAGAGATCCTAACCAAAATGGGTGAGCTAGGCTTGTTAGGGTGGAGCATACCCGAAGAGTATGGTGGCAATGGTATGGGTTGGATGGAAGGTGTAACAGCTTTATATGAAATAGCCAAGGTTCATACTTCCTGGAGGCTAAGTATCAGCGGTAACGTCTGGGGACCAGCCATGACCATTAATCATTGGGGCACTGAGGAACAAAAGCAAAAGTATATACCCGATCTTGTAAGTGGGAAAACTGTAGGTAGTTTTGCGATAACCGAAGCTAACACTGGTTCCGATGTGGCCAGTATGAAGACCTTTGCAGTAGATAAGGGTGACCACTGGTTGGTGAATGGCTCCAAAATGTGGATATCAGGAGGCCATACCTGCGATGTCGGACTGCTCTATGCCGTTACTGAAAAAGGCGCAGGATCTAAGGGACTATCCTGTTTTATCGTGGACTATAATAATACTCCGGGTATTACCAGAATCCCGATTCTCAAAAAAGTCGGCATGTGGCCTGCTCCGACTTCGGAACTAGTGTTTGAAAACGCCGTCATTCCGAAAGAAAATCTTTTAGGACCTCTTAATAAGGGCTTTTTGATTTGCATGTTCATGTTGAATAACACGCGGATGGGTTGCGCTACCGGTTCGGCAGCTCTATCAGCGGCCTGCCTAGAGGGTGCTGTACAATATGCTAATGAACGTACTCAGTTTGGCAAACAAATTGGAAAATATCAAATGGTTCAGCAGCAGCTTGCCGAAATGAAGCTAGAAGATGAAGCAGCTAAATATCTCGTTTATCATGCTGCTTGGCTTAAAGAAAACAAATTGCCTAACCAACAGGCCACTTCGATGGCTAAGTTATTCGGCTGTAATGCAGCGGTTCATGGTGCCAACATGGCCATGAAAGTCTACGGATCCTATGGTTATTCAACTGAATATCCTTGCGG
>LOEW01000235.1 GCA_001516045.1 Desulfosporosinus sp. BRH_c37 | reverse complement strand
AGTAACATCTATTTACATCACGTAATGGATGTATGGTTCGAGACGGCGGTCAAACCACGTATGATGGGAAAGGTATTCATGGTGCGTTTTGCCGATGATCTAATAGTAGGATTTTCGGATAAACAAGACGCCATGCGAGTGATGGAGGTTCTTCCTAAGCGATTTGGCAAATTCGGACTAACAGTGCACCCAGAGAAAACACGCTTAGTTCCCTTCAACCGACCGAGGAAAGATGATCAGAAATCAGATGAGGAATGTGAAACATTTGACTTCCTGGGTTTTACTCACTACTGGGGACGGAGTCAAAAGGGGAATAGGGTTGTCAAACGGAAAACAATAAGTAAGCGTTTGAGCAGCAAAATACAAGGAATAGGAAAGTGGTGTCGGGATAATCGACACCTTCCCATAAGAGATCAGCTTAAAACCCTAAGTGTTAAGTTGCAAGGTCACTATCAGTATTATGGCATTAATGGGAATGCCAGGTGCCTTAGCGCGTTTTGTTATGCAGTAACGCAATTGTGGCATAAGTGGCTTAACCGGCGTACACGGAAAGGTAAGCGAAACTGGGATTCGTTCGACGATTTTCTCAAGCATTTTTCACTTCCAAAGCCAAAAATAATGCACTCCAACATTTAGCGAAACCATAATGAGAGGAACCGGATGCGGGAAATCTGCACGTCCGGGTCTGTGGGGGTTGTGGGGGAGTAATCGCCCACTTCTACCTGGCTTTTGGGATAACCTAAGGTGTTCCTTGAGGCTACCACAATTTTAGTCGGGGGTATCGAAAGTGCGGTTACCCATCGAATTATGGCGAATTTTTTAATCAGTAACAGGAGATAAGTATAAGAGATAATATACATTATCTCTTGTGTTCTTGTGTAATTGTGATAAATTAATTTTAAAAAACCTTATGATTTGCGGTTTCTAGACACAACGCCCGCAGCAGTCAGAGGTGCTAAATGACTAAAAACTCAGGAGATAATATTTTAAGCTCATAAATACCGGGGAAATGTAATGCCCCCGCTTGTCAAGACACGATTTTGAAAATATTAAGATAAACTCCTTTCCTCGTAATCGGTCTTGTTCTCTAACTTGAGTAAAGATGAGATCTATGGGATGGGGGGGTTACGACGCTCGGCGCTGGCCAGAAGGACCATTTGTCCTCTGCGGAGGAAAATGTCCCTTCGGTCCTCTAGCTTGTCACATGAGCTGTTGTCCATGGGATGCCAGCGAGCATATCCTCAGCCTTCGGCTTCGGTATCCCTCGTGGCACCCGGACAACTAACCCAATAGTTTAATCAAACAGCCAGGAGTCGGTACGTTGAATATGTTGTTCTCTTTTTCACAATGGTCAAGTTATACTACCTTCCCTTGAACATTGTTCTGAGAATAATAGATGCTGCTAGGAGTAGCATACTCAAGTGATTGATGTGGCCGGTTCCAATTGTAATGCTTCATATAGTTCTTGGTCATTCGCTTCAACTCTGTGACGGTCTCAGGAGCCTCTGGATACAAACGCTCCCATTTATAGTTGCGGAAGAAGCGTTCAATTCTCGCATTATCTCTCGCGCGACCCTTGCCGTTCATACTAATTCTAATAGTTTCCTTGCTCTTAATGCACTCAATATAGGCCTTTGAAGTGAATTGACTTCCTTGATCCGAATTCATGATCTCAGGTTTTCCGTGGGTCTTTACGGCCTCTTCGACGGCTCGTATGACAAAGTCCGACTGCATGGTGTTACTCATGGCCCACCCGACGATTAGACGAGAGTGCCAGTTATTGATTTATACTTAAAACTGACCCCACTTTTCCATTGAATATTGACCCCCTCTAAATAAAAAGATATCCTTTTCTCTGGAGTAATTAGAGAAAGGATAAATAAGAGGGGTATGAAGGATGTGCAAGACTGGATCACCGTAAAGCGACTATATCGGAGTGGTATGAAAATCAAGGCTATATCAAGGCAACTGAAAATGTCCAAGAACACAGTCAAGAGGCTTATTAAATTGGAAGAAGAACCCACATATATTCGGGTTGTAAACATGACTAAGGTTGATACGTATAAGGACCAAATTAGAAAGTGGTATCTAGAACCAGAGTTTGATTTTATAGGGACTCGAATCTTTCGAGAACTTAAGATTTTAGGCTATATGGGGAGCATTGGCCCTGTTTACAGATACCTTAATATCCTAAAGAATGAAAGGCGTAGAATCAATAGTAAAGCGACAGATAGGATTGAAACACCACCTGGAGATCAAGCCCAGTTCGACTGGGCCGAATACAAACTTGTTGTAGACAATCAGATAACGAAGGTATACTGCTTTTCATTGATCCTTTCGTCAAGTAGAGCAAAAAACATTGTATTTTCACTTACAGTCGATGGCGATGCTATTTACGAAGCCATTCAAGATCTTTTTAGCTTGTTTGAAGGGGTTACTCAGGAACTGATCATCGACAATCCGAAAGCGTTAGTCATTGAAAATAATCACGGTAGTCCTCCAAAATATAATATTGATGCACTGCGAATGGCCACTCATTTAGGAACCGAATTAAATGCCTGCAGCCCATATAGAGCCCGAACCAAAGGAAAGGTAGAAAAACCGTTTCAGTATATAGAAGAGCAATTTATAAAAGGGAATTCTTTCACATCGATGGAAGACCTTAGTATTAAAGGCAAAGTCTTTATGAAGGAATGGTGTAAGGTAATGCATACAACCACTCGAAGGGTTCCGGAAGAAGCCTTTCGAGAAGAAAGAGAATGTCTCCTTCCCTTACCGGCAAAGCGTTTTATTAGAGTTCAACCTGAACCTCGTAAAGTAAGCTTCGATTCTTTCATTAGTGTCAATGGTAATAAGTACAGTGTTCCAATAACCTATGCAGGAAAGACGGTCAAGTTTCGTATTGTGTATGGCTACAAGCTACTCATATACGACAAGAAGGATAGTGTCATTGCACAGCATGAGATCAACAAGGGGAAACATGAGGTGACACGTGAGGATCTCCACTATAAAGGGGTTATGGCAGTTGTTCCAAAGTCTATCCCAGAGATCAGAAGGAAGTTCGTAACTACCTTTGAACGAGGTGCAGAGTACCTTGAAAAGTCGTCCTCTGTCGTGGAACAATCAAGCTATCATGCAAGGCAAATATTAAAACTACAAGAGCTTTACACAGCCCCCATCCTCAATCGAATTCTTGGATATTGCATTGACCATAATATCTATGCCATTGAAGGGGTTAAAGAAATATTAAAAAACAAATCCCTAGAGATTTTAGTTGAAAGCATGGGTTCTGAGGTGGCTGCGGCAACAACCAATAATCCAGGGTTAACAAGAAGTATGTCATACTATGGAGGGGGTCAAGATTGAGTGTAAATCTAGCAACGAATGCGAACGATCAATATATCTACGCCATGCTTAAAAAGTTCAAATTGGTCGATATCCGTGAAAGCTATTTCGATCTGATCAACGAAGCCAAGAATAACCAGTTGGACTACAAGCAATTTTTACTCCTACTTCTTCAGCATGAAGAACAAGGAAAGAAGCGACGAATGGTTGCAAGGTATATCAAGAATGCTCGTTTTGAAGAGGAGAACACCTTTGATGACTATGACTTTAGCTTTCACAATTACCAACATCTGAAAAAAATTCAGGAACTCTCCACCCTTTCATTTCTCGAAAGAAACGAAAACGTCATTTTAATTGGACCACCTGGGGTTGGCAAAAGTCGTATTGCCACGGGAATCGGAATGAAGGCCTGTGAAGCCGGAAAGAAAGTCTTATTTGTTAATGCCATAGAATTTATATCGGAGTTAGCAACACATGCAACTCAGGGCACCTTAAAGCCTCTGTTTAAAAAACTAGCGCGCATTGATCTTATCGCTCTGGATGAGCTGGGATACCTAAAAATGGACAAAGAAAAAGAGAGCCTATTCTTTCAATTTATCCGCCACAGATACGAAAAGAATGCTCTCATCATTACAACGAACTTACCGTTAGACCATTGGGACGAGGTGTTTACCAGTCAGCTTGCAGCGACTGCCATCTTAGACAGATTGGTCCATCACTCCCATATTGTCAGTATAACGGGTGATAGCTATCGTGTAAAGGGAAAAGCAAGGGGGGCTAATTAGAATGAAACAGCTCAATAACGCCCATTTCGATCACTATGTAGAGATATTTAATTCCCAAGGGAAAGCTGCTGCCATTGACTATATAACACAGGAACACAACATGGATCACTTAGCTTTTCAGAGGAAACTTCGGCTTAAATCAAACTATGTCTATGATCGTCAGGCCAAGAAATATAGAGTTCGTGATAGCGAGACTCCATTTATGAGCCTTGAGGAATTATGTTCTACCAAATCAACTCCAATAAAAAAGGAGATTGCCATAAGTTCTACCCGAAACATAGCCATCTTTGATACGGTCGTAATTGACCTTATGAAAGATCGCCTTACTGAAATCGCGAAGTATATTCTCTTCGAACAAAGTTTAAAAGAGATTCATATTGACTCTGAAAGATTGCAACAAGACGGTTACACCTTGACGATCAATTGAAAATGAATTAAGGGGTCTTTTAAGGCAAATCATGACGGACTAAAATGGAGAGTGATGACACTAGGTGTCATTAACCTCCGAAGATATTTCTCCCATGCAGCCTATTTTTGATCATGGATATCAAGATAAGTTGAGACGACTAAAGAATAGTGATACAAATTATGCTCATAGTTCGAGTGTCACGATCACTTACTCCAACTAGAAATGATACCGATGGGAGGTATTTACATTGGCTTTTATACGCTGGCGTGGCAGATGCGCACAGTTGTTGGTAACGATGTACGTGGATGGGCGCTCCAGACAAATAACACTCACCAACTTGCCCGGCTTTTATATCACGGAAGCTACCAAACATTACGTGGCGGAAAAATTCCCCGATGTCTTGGTGGATTGGGTGACCGTAATAAAATATACCCTATAGAATGGACAGCGTGGGTTTTGAAAATCCTTTATTTTGGACAGGTTGATTTTTGAAACCCTTAACCTTGGACAAATAGCGGTTTTGATTCCAGTTCAAATAGGTAACAATAAAACTGGACTGAATTGGAGGAATGCCGCATGGCTAACAAGAAATTTACTCAAGAAGAAATGAATCATCTCCGAGCAAGTCCTTATGTTTTGGATGTAAGTCCTAGTATTGTGCATTTCTCAGCCAATTTTAAGGAACTGTTTT
>LOEW01000234.1 GCA_001516045.1 Desulfosporosinus sp. BRH_c37 | reverse complement strand
CACCGAAGACTCGATGTTCAACTTAAGTTGAACGAGTTCACCGGAGTATTAAGTTTTTCTATGATAGAAATTGTAACATAAAAATTTATAATGATTAACTAATTTATTAAATATATAATGTATTCTTTAACTTTTTAAAATATTTTGTCCAGATTTTTCCTCGAATAGCAATATAATTATCTTAGCAACAACTTATTCATGGAATTATCATAACTAAAAGCTCCAATATATAATGTATTTGTAAGTGTTCAATTCAAACCTCCGTTTAGTGGTCAATAATCCTAAAGACCCAAGGAATCTTTCAACTAATGTTGAACATCGGATTTCGGCGACATGAAACAAGAGTGTCCTGACCTGATTTTTTATTCACTTCTACGTTGGATCGAGATATAATCGTGGGACTCGTTTGGAGATTCCACAGACTACTTCATAACTGATGGTTCCGATCCACTCTGCCATTTCTGTCGCAGTAATTTGATCATAACCATCTTTCCCTAAAATAGTCACGACGTCGCCTACATGTACTTCCGATATCTTAGTCACTTCAAGCATGGTTTGATCCATACAAATTCGCCCGATTATTGTGGAACGTCTCCCATGGATTAGCATTTCCCCCTGATTGGAAAGAGCCCTGCGCAGTCCATCCGCATACCCGACAGGGATTGTTGCAACACGAGTAGGGTAGGCTGCTTGAAATGTACGGCCATAACTTACGCTTACTCCTGTTTCTATACCTTTGACATGAGAAATTTTCGTTTTCCAAGACATTACCGGTTCCAAGCCGACATTTCCACCGACCTGAGAAGACGGTGTCAGACCATAAAGGCTAATTCCTAGACGAACAAGCTCAAAATGAGATTCTGGGAATTGGATAATTGCTGCGCTGTTTGCTGCATGGCGAATCGGAATACTAAGTCCGACCTGCTTCAGCTTGTCACAGAGGCCTTGAAAACGTTTTAGCTGCTCCCGAGCAAACGACAGATCTCTTTGATCAGACGTGGCAAAGTGAGTAAAAATCCCTTCTACAAATAGATTTGGTAATGCTGCGATCTTGAGGATATCTTTAAAATCCGTCTCCCGAAATCCGATCCGGCTCATTCCTGTATCAATTTTTAGATGTAATCTTGCCGTTCGGTTTTGTTTCGCTGCCGCCGCAGAGAGCGCTTGGGCCTGGGGCAATTGGAAAATAGTAGGAATGATCTCTTCTTTAACTAAAGTATCCGAATTTTTCAACTCGGTAGCTCCAATGACCATAACCGTAAGCTCAGGAAACACCGCTTTGATTTCCAGAGCTTCTTCCAATAAAGCTACACCAAAACGCTCGGCTCCACACGCCATCAGCGTTTCTACAACCGGAATCACTCCATGACCGTAAGCATCCGCTTTGACAATTGGCATTATTTGACTTTGAGTATACGCCTGAAGTTTGAAGTAATTATCCTTCAGTGTTTGCAAATTTACCTCAGCCCAAACCTGTCGCAACCCCATAGCGCTAATCTCCTCTTTCCCTCTAATGCTCAACTTCCAAATTACGCCGAACTTTAGGCAACCAATCCGCAACTTCCGAAGCCGTGAATCCAGACCATCCGAAATCTATTGCTAAAGCATCCGCTGCTTTCCCATGCAAATATACGCCCAGGCACGCCGCTTCGAGCGGCGCAACCCCTTGAGCCAACCAGGCCAGAATGCTGCCTGTAAGCACATCTCCCGTTCCTCCTGTTCCAAGTCCCGGATTACCGGTTGGATTGAAAAAAGCGCGACCGTCTGGGGATGCAATAATAGTCATAGAGCCTTTTAAAACAACAACCGCTTCCCATTCGACTGCTTTCGCCACCGCGAGATCTAGTCGATTGCTTTCAACCTCTTCGACACTACACGCACAAAGTCGAGCCATTTCACCCGGATGGGGGGTAATAATCAGCGGACCTCGGCCATTTCTTAAACCCAATAAACTCAGTTCTTTTGCAACCTGATTAAGGGCATCTGCGTCCAAGACCACCGGACAACTTATGCTTCTCAAGATTTCCTCTATAACTGAAATAAATTCGGAATTTTGGGCTAGGCCCGGACCGACTGCCAAAGCTTGGGCCTTCTCAGCTTGTTTTAAGATCACTGGCCAAGCTTCTTCGTTCAAGTACTCGTCCCCCGGAGCAGACCAAATAGTCGCTTCAGTGATTGCTGTATCAATTTCTGTCCCGATCCCATGGGGAACAACTATTTGCAGCAGTCCAATCCCACTTCGCAAAGCCCCCCGTCCGGCTAAAATAGCTGCCCCACTCATTCCTTTAGACCCTGCCACCAAAATTCCCTTGCCATGAGTTCCTTTATGTCCTTTTAGTTTTCGAATGGGGAGCATTTTGCGCACATCGTCATCAGTTAGGACAAACGTGGAAATTCCTTCATCCTCAAGATAGTATGCAGGAATAGAAATCGGATCCACAATTACTCTTCCACTATATTCTGGCCCTTCGCCAAGAAAAAGACCCCATTTTGGGAGTCCGAAGGTGACCGTTGCTTGGGCATGAATCGCAGTACGGTAAACCTTACCTGTATTAGCTTCCACACCACTGGGAATATCAATAGAAACCACCCATCCCGGAGCACGGTTCACTTCATCAACATACTCTTCTACCAAACTAGGCAACGCACCTCGCATTCCAATTCCATATAATGCATCTACAACAACATCCGCTTGCGCCAATGCTAAACGTGTCAAACGGCGTTGTTTCTCTCCTTCAATGACAAAACATTTTCCCGTCGTTCCTTGAAAAAGGCGAAGATTTAAGGCTGCATCTCCTTTTAATCCCTTCAGTTCAGCAAACAAAAAGGCTGTGACATCCATGCCTTGGTATACTAAATGTCGAGCGACAGCCAAGCCATCTCCGCCATTGTTACCCTTACCAACTAGGATCACTGCTTTTCGGCCGTGTAAATCTGCTTTCTTGTTGGGGAGACATCGTCGAATTTCTTCGACAACTGCCCAGGCTGCATTTTCCATCAAGAGCAAACTTGGAATGCCATACTGATGAATGGCTTTTTCCTCGATCTGCCGCATCTGTTCCGCATTGACTATACGCACTTTCCCCACCTCTTAAAATAAAATCGCAAACGCCATTGCCTGCGTTCGATTATGGGATAAACTGACTCGTACTTGGGTCCCACCGCGGGCCAAGACCAAATCCATGGCTCTAGAACTGAAATAGACCAGGGGCTCTCCACTTGCTGCGCTTAAGATTTCCACATCATGCCAAGTCAATCCGCGGAGACCTGTACCCAAAGTTTTAAGAACAGCCTCCTTTCCGGCGAAACGGGCTGCATAACTCTGGATGCCTTTGCTTATTAAGTTATCCCGCTCTCGAGTCGTGAAAAGACGCTCATACAACTTGGGTTGCCGTTTAAACGCCATAGCCACTCGTTCTATCTCAATAATATCAATACCAGGATACATCTTGCATAACTCCAAATCACAGAATTAATTGTTGCAATTTTTCTTGTCCCTCTGGGGATCCTGCCGCCACTAAAACATCTTCACTGCGGAGGACAAAGCTAGCTTCCGGAGAGAACTGTTCAAAGCCATCCCGAACCACTGCAATAATGGTAGTCCCCGTACGCTCCCGAACTTTTAATTCCCGCAAGGTCTTTCCTATTGCAGGTGAGGTTATTTCAATTTTGATTTCCCCGACATCCAGCCAACGGGACATTATACGGTCTGCATAGCCCTGAAGTTTATTTAGGTGGCTCTCAATCTTTATATCATTTTCACGCCTTATATCCATAAGACTTTTTAAATCTTCTAGAAATACTTGAATTTCTCCTTTTTGATTAATCGATTTAACAAATTTTTCTGCCATTGCTTTCGAGGTTACAGTAATCCCTACCCCTTGATTGACCATCACTACACCGACATTTTGTAAAACGGCGATAGCCCGACGAATGGTCTCCGGTGAGACATTATAACGTCCTGCTAAAGTAGAACGACCGTGAATCTTTACCCCTTCATGGTATTCCCCCATCATGATGGCATGAGCTATATCAATAGCAATTTCCTGATAGCGTGCTTGCTCCAATACGTTCAACCCCTTACCCATATCGCTTAATCGTAGTCGTAGTTCGAATATCAAGTTTTATTCTATTATAACATAGCCAAACTCTGGTGACATCATGCTATTGACAGGTAGCAACCCATGTGATATTATTAGGTTGTTAGTAAATAAATGTTATTTTTATTTAGCTTAATTTCTCAAAAGGAAAACGGGGGAACCATTCTTGGGGTGAATCGCCAAAAGCGTAGAGCATGTTTCGGCTCGAACCCGACAGCTAACCTCGTAAGCTTCGAAACACGTTTAACGTGATATTCTGCGTTAATACCGTTTGGGAGCCGTATTATTTGATCGGTTCTTTTTTTATACTTTTCTTTATTGCGAAAAAGAACCTCCTATTATCCCCCCGATTCGAACCAAACAACCAGAGCAAATACAAGGAGGGATATGAATGTCTGTTCAACTACAAAACCGTCCAGAAGCCTTTCGTCAATTCGCACTACGGCGTGCCGAGGAACTTAAACAAATGGTCACCCCTTATCTAAAGCAATCCAATACTATTCCAACGGGATTCTTACGGTCGGAATTGTACGAATTTCGCCGTGCAAAGATTCTAAGTTATTTCGATGCAACGCTCGAGGACTGGGAAAATTGGCACTGGCAAATGACGCACAGAATATCAGATTCCCATGTTCTAGATTCGCTACTTAGCTTAACTGCCGAGCAAAGTATGGAAATTGAACGAGTTGGAAAAACCTTTCGTTGGGCTGTATCTCCTTATTATCTGAGTTTAATGGATGGCACAGATCCCTTTGATCCCATCCGCCTTCAAGGATTACCCACCCAAGCTGAACTATTCGATAACTTCGGGGAAGAAGATCCGATGGGAGAAGAAATTACATCTCCTGCTCCTAGTATAACGCGACGGTACCCGGATCGCCTGATCATCAACGTCACTAACATGTGTGCTATGTACTGCCGACATTGTCAGCGCAGACGTAATATTGGGGAAACAGATACCCATTCTCCTCGAAATCAGCTAAAAGCGGCACTCGACTACATTCGGGCAAACCCAGAAATCCGAGATGTCTTAGTGACTGGTGGAGACGCCTTACTGCTTAGTGATTTAACCCTAGATTGGCTGCTCGGAGAGCTCCATGCCATCCCCCATGTAGAAATTAAACGTCTTGGCACACGAGCTCCAGTTACCTTACCCATGCGCATTACAGACGAATTATGTACAATTCTGGCAAAATACCCTCCTCTCTACATTAATACTCAGTTCAACCACCCGAAAGAAGTTACAACAGACGCTAAAAAAGCGGCTGACAAACTTGTAGCCGCCGGTGTGGTCCTGGGGAATCAGGCTGTTTTACTCAAAGGTATCAATCATCAGCCACAGATTATGAAAAAACTCAATCAAGAATTACTAAAAATCAGGGTTCGCCCATACTATATCTTCCATGCTAAAAACGTCAAAGGAACTCGTCATTTCATTCCCAGAATTCAAGATGGAATTGCAATTATGGAACAGTTACGAGGGCATACGTCGGGACTCGCAGTGCCAACTTATATTATCAATGCCCCTAAAGGTGGCGGCAAGACGCCCGTTTCTCCGCAATACCTTATATCCCTTGATGAAAACAAAGCAATTTTGCGCACCTGGGAAGGTAAATACATTCAGTATGAAACACCCTAGTCGAAGTTCGAGGTTCGAATTTCTCAGAATTTCGCTGATCGCGAAATTAGCCCCTAGATAAGTTCAGCTTAAACTTGAGATGAGTTAACTTTTCTTAATGTGTTACCAAAATTTCTACTTCTATTTCGTGGGAATCTAAGAACTGGTCTCACTTGCATTCCTACTTGTATTCAGAAAGGAGCTGTATAAAATATGACGGACCGTCTGAATAACGAACAAATAAGTCAACGGATCATGGATGCTAATTCAGATCTGAAACGCTATTTAAACTTGGCTCCTGGACTCAAAATAACCCCACTCAAGCCTTGCAGTCCTAAAACGTCAATACCCCTATTACCGTTTCCACGGCCTACTTTGAGGCCATAATCGTATATTCTCCTCTTTCTGTCTTTGAGCGATCTCTCCGAGATCGCTATTTTTTATCCGATAGCTAACTGCCATCAATATCCAACTCCGCCTGAATCAAGAATATTGTTAATGCAAGTCATACCTCTCTTTTTCCCTTGCCATGAATCTCGCCGTACTAACTCAGCATCAATAGCATTGAGGACCTCCCATTTTTTTCGGCTCCATAGTGGTCCAATCAGGTCATCTGGCGGACCGTCACCGGTTAAGCGATGAATAACCACCTCCGGCGGTAGGATCTCTAAAATATCGACGACAAGCGTAACATACTCCTCTTTGGTCATAAGATCAAAAGGCTTATGCTCAAAAATTGTCGCCAATGGGGTCCCCCTCAAGACATGCAAGAGGTGAATTTTAATCCCCTCTAAGGGTAATTTGGCAACCGCTTGCGCGGTTTCCATCATGTCTGCTTTTGTTTCTCCAGGCAGACCAAGGATTATATGGACGCAAACCCGTATTTCTCTGGAGTGCAACTGCTCAAAACCCTTGAGAAATTGGGCATAATCGTGCCCCCTGCCAATCCATTCCAGGGTCCGGTCATGACTACTTTGCAACCCCAACTCCACCCATAAATAGGTCTTCTTATTCAGTTCTACGAGATAACTTAGTACATCCTTTGGCAAGCAGTCCGGTCTAGTAGAGATGGATAACCCGACGACCTTCTCTTCCGCAAGGGCCTCTTCATAAACCTCACGCAACCGCTTAACCGTAGCGTAAGTATTGGAATACGCTTGAAAATAAGCGATATACTGTGCATTGGGCCATTTCTTCTTCATCCGTTCCTTCACTTCAATAAACTGACCCGAGATGGATAACCTCTTATCTCCAGCAAAATCCCCAGAACCCCGTTCGCTACAGTAGACACACCCAGCAATCCCCAGCTTCCCATCTCGGTTAGGGCACGTAAACCCAGCATCCAAGGAAACCTTAAATATTTTCCCTCCGAGCCTTTCACGCATATGTTCGTTAAAGGTGTGATATCGCTTCTGCATATTTTTACTTTTCCATTCTTGTTATTTGAGATGATAGCGATGCATACGGTCAAAAAAGGGGCATGTCAAATCGAAGGATTTGTCTGTCCCTAATAATATCCACATTTATTTCTATAGTATTGAGCTTTTCCAAGAAAAATTAGGAAACCTGCACCAATTGAATACCCCAGGGGAGTGCCCAGAGGAAACTCCTCCAGGCAAACCTCGTTGGTAGAAAAAATACCAAGACCTTACTATTCTTAAACAACCCATTGACCGGGCATTGTTTCTAAGGATGGTGAATCGCTATCAATCCCATTTTTGTTTTTGATAAATTCTTCGGCAATTTGTGGGAACAACAAATAGATTAGTACATCTTCATCGTTTGAAGTAATATCCATCAATTTTTCTTTAGCTTTTTCGAAGGCAGGCTCTAACGTATCGGCATATCGCCCTGGTAAAGGTTGTTTTTTTCTAAGAGCTTTTTTAGATACCTCTTCGTTAATGGGTCCGGGGACCTTGCCGTATTCTCCCATGAAGTAGTTAATTACTTCTTTAATAACAACTTTATATCGTTCACCCGTTAAGATGTTAATGACCGCTTGAGTTCCTACAATCTGGCTGGTCGGAGTTACGAGAGGGGGATATCCTAGGTCTTTACGAACATTAGGGACTTCATTAAGCACAGCATCCAACTTATCAATAGCATTTCGATCTTTAAGTTGGGATATTAAATTAGAAAACATCCCCCCAGGAACTTGGTAGACTAAGCTTTCTGGTTGAGGCGTAAGTAATCGACTATCAAGTACTCCGGAGGCAATAAATTCTTTTCTAAGGGGTTTAAAAAAGTCATTAACAGTTTTTAATTTAATGGGATCTAAGCCAGTAGTATAACCCGCATTCTCTAAAGCGAAATGCATTGTCTCAGTAGGGGGTTGAGAAGAACCGCTGGAGAAAGGAGAAATAGCACAATCTATACCGTCTACTCCGGCCTCAATTGCTTTAAGGTAGGCCATTTCTGCAAGCCCATTAGTACAGTGGGCGTGTAGGTAGATCGGTAATTTAACAGTTTGCTTTATTTCCTTTATGAGATCAAAGGCAACCTGAGGCATTAAAAGGCCCGCCATGTCTTTGATGCAAATAGAGTCAGCACCCATTTCCTCTAACTGTTTAGCTAAATTCTGGTAATTCCTAACATCGTGAATAGGACTCACTGTATAGACAATGGTTCCTTGGGCATGGGCCCCTTGTTTCTTGACTTCATCCATAGCGACTTTAATATTATTAAAGTCATTAAGGGCATCAAAAACACGGACAATATCCATACCATTAGCCACAGTGGCCTTGACAAAGTTTCGGACTACATCATCAGGGTAGTGTTTATAACCCAGAATGTTTTGGCCCCTAAGAAGCATTTGTAAGGGAGTTTTTTTCACAATTGCTTTTATTTTTCTCAGCCTATCCCATGGGTCTTCATTGAGGAACCTTATACAGGCGTCAAACGTTGCTCCTCCCCAACATTCTAAGGAGTAGTACCCGACGTTATCAATTTCTTCGAGAATAGGGGCAAACTGTTCGAAGGCCAGCCTTGTAGCGATCAATGATTGGTTACCGTCTCTTAAGACAGTTTCTGTGAAATTTACTTTTCTCATTTTTCCACCTCGTAAATCTTTTCTAAAGTTATGAAAACCAATTGAAGTTCAATGTTTATTCAGTGAACTCGTTCAGCTAAAGCTGAACATCGAGTCTTCGGTG
>LOEW01000233.1 GCA_001516045.1 Desulfosporosinus sp. BRH_c37 | reverse complement strand
GTCTACTGTTTACTAAGCTAAGGCTGCAATTGTTCTTTCAGCAATAACAATTTCTACCTCAGAGCGTATCGGTAACTCAACTCCACCGATTAATTTTGTTTCAGGCACTTGCTCGGTAGTCATACGATTTGCCATCACCAGTGTTGCGTAAGAGTTAACCAATTTCCCTTGTATAATCGTCATATTAATCCAACCTCCATTAATAGATTTAGTGTTCTTAGCTCAAATTCTGCTTGATCTATCTCGGCTCGTGTAGGCTCTAATAATGCTAGTTGTGCATCTAAAGCTATCTGTTCAAGGTCATCAATAAAACCACCCTCGGTTAATATCTGCCCTAATTCACCTTCATCTGATTGGGTAAATTCTTCCGGATCAAGAACCGTAGAGGTATCAACTACTTCGACGACTTTATTCAGTTTCAACTTTATATATCTCATTATCCATTCGCCACCCATCTAAAGGCTTTACCAGAAGCGTTCATTCCATCAGTAACGTTAGAACCCGTAACAAAACCTGTTGATGTCATACCCCCAAAGTTATCAGCAACATTTGGACTTGTACCTCTTACCCAGACTGATGCAGAACCATTGTCGTTTGCCTCGAACTGATTACTCCCACTTGTTTCAGTCGATTGTATACGTAAAAATTTAGATCTAAATCCCACCGTTATCGCCCTAGATGCCGTTCCATCCCCTGTATAGCTACCTACAGCAACAAGAGCCTTTTTATCTAATTCCACTTTCGCTCCGGCAGGAGTGACCGCTGTTGTCGTACTGGTTCCCGCTGTAACTTCTGCGACTGTGGCATACTCTGTAACACCCGCTACCGTTTCGGATGCAGCATTTACTGTAACTTTAATTCCACTAGTTACCTGCCACCAATCATTTGCGGAATCCCATTTAACGGTGATGATTGCCCCTGCTTCAATATCCCCCGTTTCTAAGGCATCGTTATAATATTTTCTTAAATCTTTCGCCCCACCACCAGCATCAAGCGTTGCCGCACCAGCATTGGCAGTCTTGCAGAATATATCTAGCGTCATACCCTCTGTATAGGCAGTTATAACAGGATCAAGAGCAACAACATAAGCGTCTGTACTCCCTGCATCTTTTTTATAGTGATGCGCATAATCTGCCTTATGTTCACCAAGGGCTTCGGCAACTACTCCCGCAGCTGTAACTCCTATTGCCGCCGCCGCATCGGCTTTTGTCTGTGCTCCAGCAGGTGTTTCCTTGGTTTCTAGGGCAGAATTGGTCTCGCTTCGTAAGTCATCTAGGTCCTGCGCAGTGGCATATACCAGGGATACGCTAATCACTGCTGACACATTCTCAGCGTTACCGATTATAGTATTAAGATTAAGCACCTCTTCTACCACGTCGGTACCCTCTGGAGGCAGATAATCAGCCAGGTCATCAGCATTAGCTACACAGTAGAGTATCTCGCCTTCATCCGGATCCGTTGCAAATAATCCGACTTCGCGAACATACATCCCTACCAAAAGTCCCTGATTTGACAGCGATGTCCTTACAGTAACTAAACCAAGATCGGAGGCTGAAATACTGGATATAGCCAGCGACATGGTTTCGTGTACTAAAGCGGTTAGGGTATTAAGTGTAGTCCCGTCCGGGAGGTAGCCGTCGCCAATGGCCGCCCGGGTATACACTATTGCGACACCAGTTTGACCTTTAGCCAATAAACTAAGCCCATCTTGAGTTAGTACCATTTTGTTATATTGAGCCATATTTTTTAGACCCCCTCAGTAGTAAGGGTTATTGTTTTTCCAATGTGTAGAAACCCGCCAGAATACACTTCGTTCTGATTGTCACGCTGGATGGTGAATGACTCTAGCCAGGACCTGGTATTCTTAACGGAATTAATTGCCTTCTTTAGATTGTCAATGCTTATTTGACTGATTACCCTATCAGTAGTAACTACCTTAAACATGTATGGATCCCCGCCATAGTTGAACCACTCAGAGACCCAGGAATCATCAAAAATAGTGCTTAATGCCTGCTCCACTGCATAAGGCGTCCCCCTAGTTTTGTGAATTAGAGTCGACGTCTTTATGAGGTTACGCTTTTTCTCAACTGTTAGCGTAGCATCGTACCAATCAATGTGCATTTGCCAAGCTAAAAGATCAATTACCTCTTCGGGCAATTCGTCTATCCTAGACAGGAGAACACACTGGGCTATATCTGTCGAAACGGCCTGTAACTCAGGAGTTATGGCATCAGCTAATGCTTTGACTTGAGGGTCGCTTTTCAAGCTTTCTGGCAGGATACCTGCGAGACTAACTGAGTAGATATTAGTCATCTTCTAACCCTCCGTAGGTAACAGTCTCCATGTTATCACTCGCTACTTGGTATGATTCCACTGACTGGTATACCGGGAGAGTTGCCGCCGCCCTCTTGGCCCCGGCATTCTTTACCCTAGTAATCAGTTCCGAAGGATCGATGGCTCGACCCAGTTTAGAATTCTGCCAAAGCTTGTAATCCTCCACGGCCTGCGTTACTTTGGTTTGTATGCTTGTGCTAATACTGGAATCTGCAGTATTTATCCAGTAAGTCAGTGCTATGTCATAGGTAACTAGCTCTGGCGCCAATACTTGCACATTGTCCGTAAGCGGTCTTACTTTCTTATCACTGCAAACCGCAAACACTGCGTCAAGTATTTCCGTCCCTGGTATTTCTCCACCAACTAACAGTGGTCTGATCTCCACTACTCCCTCCGAAGGACTCCAAACTAATACATCAATAATCGTTTGGCTGGCCGTCTTGGCCCAGTATTGATACGCTCCACCTGGTCCAGCTACCGAAAAGCTTTCTGGTGCCTCGCGGATCCGCTCTGCATAAGGATCATCTGACTCAATGTCAGCTCCACCAGCGGATTCAGTGATATTTTCGATTGATGCCACCCAAGCTAGTGGCTTTACTAGCTTATTGATTTGACCTACGAGGTATCCGTTACCGATTGGACCAGTCACTGTGCATGTTGCCTCAATATCCGCTGTACTTTGACCTAGGGGGACAGTGAACGCGGGTAATGCAAAGAATACATTATCGCCAGTGGTTGCCAGAATGCCAGCTTCCACTGCCTTCGCTTGGGATAATGCCTCTGTCAATGTTAAGCGCATGGTCGTTACGGCAGCATCTGGATTCAACCGTTCGGTGTCGCTAAAGGCTCCGAGATGGTTTAGAAAATCCCCCGCAGAATAGCCGAGTAAGTTTTGCTTTGCGGAAAAATCAATGAGTACCCGCTGCTGTGCAATAATTGGCACAATACTCTGTATGAATAAGCGACGGGGATCAGCGGCAGCAAGTTGTTGGCCAGTTGCTAAAGCGTACCTACTTAATATGTCTGCCTCTATCTGTGCCGCTGATTTCTCAGCAAAATTCACATCTGGGAGATTAAAGCGTGCTGTCATTAATCATCACCCTCACTACGGGTTTTAGTAGCCCGTTTTGATCGCCATGGAAGCTAACTTTAGTTACTTTTGCCCTGGGCTCATATTTACGTATGGCTACCACTAAGCGAGCCGTAATTTTCGCCTGTGCAATATTTACTGGCGCATCCACAAGCGGATTCCAAGCAAATCCCCTGTTCATCGGTGCGGAAAACTCTGGAGTATCCAAGATCATTCGGACATTCTGTAAAATCTCCTTTGCTCCAGAAGCCCCGAAGTCAATGGAATTGAATTCGGTAGTGACATCTACTTCGTTCACTTAACCAGCCTCCCGTACATATTCCTTCAATGTCAGATCAACCACCGCTGTCAGTAGCTTGCCATCGCCAGTGAAGGTTTTATGCTCCTCATTCAGTGCCTCTAAGTACCATAGATTATCAGTCATTGGTTCCCCTCCGATAACTAATACTGATGCCTCTCCTGTGTCACGCATATCCCGCAAGGCTTGTAATTCCTCTTGCGGGTTCAGCCCACTGAATGCATCAAGGCGAATAGAAAAACTGATCTGTTCCTGTCCAGGTCCGGCAAACTCAGATAGCGGTTTTTTACCGATAATATCGTGTGTCTCCCAGCGTCCGGATCCGCCACGCTTAAAACTGTCGAAGGTGCGCACTCTATCCATGGACACTTCAAAAACAATACCTCCAAGACTACCAACTACCCCCATTCTCAACTACCTCCATTCGGCGGACTTGTAACACCATCGGGTGCAGTGTGGGTATGACTTTTGAGGCTGATGCCATCCGCTATTACATCTCCGGTTACATTCACATTACCTAAAGCAACTATGTTGATCGGTCCCGAGGCATCTATTGTAAGCGTATGAGTTTCGCGGTTGTACTCAATAAACGTTCCATCTCCAAATTCAACATAACGAACGTTTCTCCGTGCATCGGTACTAACGGGTGACGCATCTTTTTCTTGGTAAATGGATCCTAGAATAAACCCTTGAGCATTCCCGCTCGGTAAAAATAAACAGACTACCAGTTCGCCTTTATCGGGCATCCAGTAGTCTTTATTTTGCAGTGTATTCATTACTATTATTGGTAACCAAAATGATTCCGTGGCTGTTTTATCCTCAAAAAGTACTCTAACTAGATGCTTTTTCGGATCTGGATGGTATTTTGTTACCCTACCAATACGGATAAGATTCTTCAAAATAGAATCCATTAATACCCCTCCAGACATCTACGTAGTTGTAGTTTTACATCGTACTTGCCCTGCTGACTATGGGCTGCTTGTGTGATGATGTATTTTCCATCGAAAACACCCCAACCGACAATCATTACAGTTAGTGCAGCTAAAAATCGGGTATCACCGGGTAGAGTCAAACTGATGTCCGTTTCCTTTATGTTTTCCTTCCGGAGACTACGTTTGGCCAACGACTCAGCTTCAGCAACTGAAGTAACGCGCTGATTGACACGCAGTATCTTACCTGTTGCTGGGGCGTTAGGTGCGGAGAATGTGTACTTAATCGTCTCATTTTGACTGGCATCTGTGTATTCAACCGTGCAAGCCGAATAAATCCCATTCAAGGTCGTCTTCGCTTGGAAGGATATGCGTGGAAATTCGCTCCTATTAATAGTCGCTATTGCTTCCTCTTCCTCATATTTCGCATCGTCAAAAATAAGGATTTTTCCTTCGCCGATCTTAAGAGATAACCCTGCGTCATCACATTGTTTCTGCAAGAACACCAGGTCAGTTTGCTCGGTTTGCTCTAATCTGTCGAAAAACGGATCATAGTCAGAATCAAAGAAGATGCTCATGCCATTACTACCCGCTACATCTCCGGCAACTCCCGAAAGAGTGATATTTTCCCATGCTTTATTTTTTTCTTCTCCGCGCATAGAGCCGGATCCCTCAGGGATAGAGAGCGCCTTGATTGTTACGGCGAAATCATCCGTTTCTATCTCGTCGATCTCGAAAACTCCGAGATTAAGCGAGTCTCTTTGTCCATTTGCATCCCAATTCTCCCGTACCGCTGTCGCTGACAATGTTGTGCCCTTATCCGGAAACCAGTCGCTGATCCACAGATGTTCCTGATCCTCGAGTGTAATCTGGAGATCATCGGCTTGTCCACTCATGTTATCGGTATATGACCATCCTTTAAGATGCGGCTTGAGGTCAGGCGTGATATTTGCGCCGTTATAGGTAACTTCAAGGTACGCTCTTCTACCTAGTTCCATTAGCTATTCACCCGCTTCCATGGTGGCAAGTTTCGTGGCACTGGAGGCGACACTTCGGGGATTACCAAAACTACATTAGCAGGGAAAATAACCGTCTCTCGATATTGTGGGTTAGCCTCGATTAGGTCGGTCATGTAGTATTCACTTTGGTACACCTTGAACGATATACCATCCCACATATCGCCTTGTTCAGTAGTGTAGGTATTAGCCATACGCTACGCGCCTCTTTTCCTGATCTCGCCGGTTCATTACGCGATCAACAATTCCTTCAAATTCAGATTTTGCTTTTTCCAAGAGAGGTGCAATTTCTTCCTTGTTTCCCCCACTAATATGAAAGTGAAAGGTGAATTCATTTTTGGCAGCATTGTTCCCACTAGAATCATTAAGTGCCCTTTTTTTTGCACCTAATAAAGAAATAGCACTGTTGTTAGGTATTATCTGACTTCCCCCTGGTGCATTGATAATCTCTGGGCCTTCTTCGCCGACCCACGTCAGGCCCCCACGCCAGTCATCAGTCCCGCCAGCGTTTTCACCTACAGCGTCATTGCTCTTTAAGGCGTTGTAAGAATCTCTATTGGCTGAGACTTCTTTATCTTCAGCATCGGTACCATTCCACTTCGTTAGCCATTTCCATGCTTTTTCGATTGCTCCTGTAACTGAATCCCAATTTTTCACAAGCGCATATATACCAGCTCCAAGAACTGCCAGGGCTATAATAACTACTCCAATTGGGTTTGCGGTCAGTGCTGCATTGAAAGCCCACTGAGCTGCCGCAATTACTCCTAGTCCAACCGAACCGCTTTCCATTGCTACCAGATGTCCCCACTGTGCTGCCGTTGCAATTCCTACTATGATATTATGAGCAGTCATTGCTCCTGTGTGGATATTTTGGGCAATCGTTACTGCTGTTGTAGCCACTTTGGATGCCAATAGAGTCGCCTCATAAGTCACATAAACCGCTGCGATTGTCCCAACTGCCGCTACTACTAAGGGTGCATTATCCGTAACTACATTCATAGCATAACTAATCTCATTTTTTATTGCTGGCATATTGGTGTTAATCCATCCTGAGAATTCATTCATTTTGGGCATTATCTGCTCACCTAATGGAAGAAGTATGCCTGTTTCAAGGTTTCGTTTTATGCCTTGCGCGGCTTCACCAAAAGTGTTGTATTTTACGGAGTTTATTTTCCCGAGAGCATCCACAGACTTGCTTATTTCGCCTTCGGTATTCATTAGGGCCTTGACACCCTTTACACCAAGATCTTCCCACTGGGTACCAAACAGAGCAACTCCAGCGGCATTCTGAGCTACTGGATCCTTCATTTCAAAAAGTGCCTTGGTTGTTTTATCGAAAGCCGCCTTTCCTGTTTCCCCACCTGCTGCAAATGCTGCAGTCATTTTGCTAGCGTTCAGGCCTAACGCCTCGAATCCTTCTGCAGAAGTTTTACTTCCATCTTTAGATCGGATACCGAACTCCTTGATAGCATCGGCGGCGAGATCCAGGTCACGAATTCCTGATTGAGAGGCATTAGAAAGCATATTGAACATTTCTTCGGCACTAAACCCTTGGGCCGCGAACGTACCGCTATATTCATTAAGAGTGTCAAGGAGGTCTCCGTTAGAATCTAGGCCCCATTGGGCACCTTGGGCTATAAGGTTATATGCTGTGTCTCCGTCCATCCCAAACTGCTTCATGAGTTGATTGGCTGATTTAACACTGTCTGCAACCTCTAGGCCGAACGTGTCATTTAGTGCTAGACCATCTTCGGTGACTTTCTTGAGCGCATCCCCGGCAAGCCCTGTCTGTTGGCTAACAGTGGTCATGGCCGCTCCGATATCCGCAAAGTTCTCGCCAAAATTGTCATTGTAAATCGCAAGCATAGTGTCTTTCATGCTGCCCATCATTTCATCAGCTACACCCGTCGCAGATTGTACTCCATTAAGAGACTTTTGTAGATTGTCACTTAGGTTAACTGCTAATCCTCCAACAGCTAACCCGGTCGCTCCGGCTGCTAAAGCAGCCCCACCGAACGCCAATCCGATTTTAGTCCCTATTCTATCTGAGCGCTCTTGTAATTGCTCAAGTCGTTGATTTGCATTCTGAAATGTTGAATTAAATGATGAGTTTACTTTACCTGCTAGCTGAAAGGCTATCTCGAACATTTTTCCGGCCATAATATCACCTCTTGCAAATGCGCTCGACGGAATTGGACCAAGCGTTTAGTTCCTCAAGCGTTAATGATAGCCAATAAGTTACGGGTGTATATGTTTCAGTAGCCAATCTTATTGCAGCGTTACGGAGGGTGTCGTCGAAGTCTCCGCCGATCCCCCATCGAGTAAAAAATTTTGAGTATGCAAGGTTACCTGTGTGAAATCCTTTGCTTTGAGTAACAAAATTAAGTCCACGGGGACCTTTGCTGCCTTAGCTGCTACCACAGCTTGATAGGTTTTCGAGAACTCGGCCACTGCAGATTTATCACCGAGAGCCTTTGCTTCTTTTGTCGCATTAATTAGGTCTTGCCCTGATAGTTCTTCAAGATCGAGGACTAACTTTTTGTATTCCACGTCATCATACGTGGTTGGTTTTAATAATTTAATTTCCATATATAACAACCTTTCACAATAAACAAACCCGTTGCACATATTACAACGAGTTTGTTTAGTATTTTATAGTCCAAGTGCCTTCCTGATATCTTTGAGGTAGTCTACACCATCGATTATGCAGATATAATTGAGTTTGTCTAACTCAACAACTACATTGCCAGCGATGCTAATCTTGATATACAGCACTTCGAGCGTGCTTTTCGACCCCGATGTTGCGCCTACTTCGAATTTCCCAAGCTCTGTTGAAACAGGGATTCCTTGAACCACTATTTTTACAGGGCGAATAACATATCCTCCTGTACCAGAGTCATAATCCTGAAAACCACCGCGAAGGTCTAACCGTTGTGCCTGTTGCCTCATTAATGATACAACATTTTTTTCAATAGTTCGCCACGTTATTCCAACTTGCATTGCCCCGAAATGTCCTAACGTAGGACTATCATATTCGCCAGCCATCCCGGCACCCTTGACAGTCTCTTTCATATTTTCGAATTTCGGCAACTCAATATCAACAGTGCCTTTCATATCAATGGAACCATCCAGATAAGCACGGAAACCGGTTAATCGCTCAGGTAATGTGTTAATACTCAATTATTTCACCCCCTCTTACGCAGCAAACAGCGCGCTAAAATAGTTAACGTCGAATTCGAGGACAAATTCCATGTCCTCAGCCGGTACCGGCGGCGTGAGGTGTACGTGGAATTTAACAATGCCATTGAGTAGGTTAGTGACAGGATTCTCTTCTTGCAGGAATTCCACTCGACCACCAAGCAAAGCTCCCCTGGCGGTTAATCCGTTTAGCCAAATGTTCAGGCTATCCACCACCGTATCAATGAGTCGATTATTCGTGGGGTCATCAACCTTCTGCCAGAACGTCAAGATAATCGTATTACCAACCCAGTTGAACATCCTGCGAACAGGAATAAAACTATCCTTAATGTCGGTATTACCTGGATAGGCTCCGGTCCTGTTCCCCCAGAGTTTCCAACCACCGACAAAGTTCAAGGCCGTCACGATGCCTTCGCCATTAAGGTAAGCCGCTTGATCAGGACCCAATGAAACCTCAGCACCGCCATCTATTACCGCTGCGTTTGCTTGCAGACTTTTGTTTGACGGACTCACATACGGTAGATCGTCATTAGCCGCATCAGTTTTGCAAATTATGCCTGCCATTTGAGTAGAGAGGTGATAAACTTCACTTCCAAGTGCTACCCGAGGCCAGCAAACAATTTGCAAGGGGTCCGTATAGTTATTGGTATTCTTCCATGCTGCGACCTCACTATAAAGGTCAGCACCGGTGGAAGTATCATCCACATCTACAATCGAAATCGCCTTAAACAACGTATTAATACTGCTTGATTTTGCCTTCATGACCGCTGCCACCGTTGGATCATGTGACCACCCTGGCGCTAGGATCTGACCCGGTACTAGTCGAAACAAAGGGAAAACCTTATTGACAAGCTCAAGACCGGTATACGCCCCGGTAGTTGCATCAATACCCCCTATAATGTCATCGCTGTCAACCAGAGACGGGTCAAGATGAGAATAAGCTACGTTTAACTTGGTTGTTCCTTCCACGATTCCTCCTCCATCGATCGGGGTAACGATAACCTGCCCGGCATCGTCAAAGGCTGCTGTGTAATCAGTACCCTTTACCAGTGGAGCCCCTTCTAATGTCAACTTGACCACGAGGGTACTCAACAAAACACCGTCTTGTGTAATCGTTACTACTCCTTCGACGATGTTAATGTCAGCAGCAGCAACAGCCGCTTTGTGAGTCGCTGGATCAAGTACATTGATGAACACAACCGGTGCGACATTGAAGAGTGCGAAGTGTGATTTGATGAACTCACAAAGCGTATAGCTTTCCCAATCGTCAGAATATCCAAGCCCTGCAACAGCCTCAGCATAGCTGTAGGCCAACAATGGCTTGTTTACATAGTCCAAGCTAGTAGCCAAGTTGATCGGAGCCGTACCAAACACCACTGGTAAGCCTGCAGCCACTTTGGCGGGAGGTATAACTGATGTCGGTACTTCGGAGATAAAAACACCATGTTTATAGGTCATTATTTAGCACCTCCCTGCGCATATACTTGGATCTCTTTAAACCACAAATTTTGGGGTGTACCAGTAGTATTTACCGCCCGATTCGTCTTGTTGAGTAGGTCGGGTGGTACAAACAACCGGCGGATCGATGGACAATCGGCAATGTGCTGATCCAAATGCTTTGGAAGACTATCGCCCCTAAATACTGTGTATTGGGTTAGGATTCCTCCCTGCAAATTTGGTCCGCAATAAATCAGTTGCGTCCGTTTTACGGATCCTTGGTCGTTTTTCTTACGTGCGTGTTTAATCAAGGACATCTTTTAGGTACCCTCCTTCCTCAACTATGTGAGGTATTGTTACTGTTAAATGCAATATTGCCAACCATTCTGGGTATAATTGTTCTTCCGGAAGCTCGGTTTTTACAGGATATTCAACCTTAAAGGCCCCAAAGAAGCGTTGCTTCATCAGGGCCTTCTTGATTCTGGTAATAACGTTCATGGCATCACGCCAGCCGTCTTGTTCGTCCTCACTGTAGGTTCCGGCGAAGATCTTGACTTTTGCAGAATTACCATCATTTTCTGTGTCAGTATCCTCCAGATATCGGATAATGACGTAAGGGAAATCTGGTATTACCTGCTTTTCTTTAGGTTTTTTCTCTTTCAGGTATCCGCTGATAACCTGGGGAGACTTTTTTACTCCCTCGACGTTCGAATCGAGCTTAAAGTCTGCTATTACTGTCTTAATAAATTCTACTAGTTTATCGACTAAAACTATTGGCGTCATGTATTCGCCCCCAGTAAACGATTGATTTCATGGTCAAGGCGTTTTTCAAACGTTACTTTAGCCTCATTTTCCACATAAATTCTTATTTTAGGCTGCCCAATCATCTCAGGAATTGAGGGTCCATACTTTATGAGCAACGGGTAGCGCGCTTTTCTTGCCCGTTTCAGCACATGCACCTTTCCCGATGATGTTCCTGCAGCCAGAAATGCGCCCGGCAACTCCTTGAATCCATTCTTTTTGACCGCCACCCTAATAACTGCGGGTGGTTTTTTAGAATTTGGTTTTCCTGGACGTACCTTAAAGCCGATTAGTTCCCTCCTAGTATCTCGGGCGTTAACTTTCGCCATTAGTCTACTCGAACTTGCCTTTTCAATGCGAATTGTACTCCTTACCTCAGAGGCCTTAACATAATAATCTTCCCTTGTCTTACTCACAACATTAGTTCTGGCGTTTTCCACAGCTCTATTCAAAGCACGAGCTATGACTGCGGGAGCTTTTTTATGATGCTGACCCATTCTGGCCTGGATTCTTCTCACACTGAAAACGTCGATGAGAATCACGTTTCGTTCGCCTCCAAGGTGATTTCCAATATTCCCATATTCTCCCCGCATTTTAGCACAAGGTGAAGATCTCCATCAATTCGCATGTGTTGTTCTGGAACTGGTCGGTCTTGCAGCTCGGAAACCTTTACGTATAACACCGCAACGTTCTCATAAACACCGTCCTGTACCTTTTGACCCTTTTGCTGGTAAACGTCGTTAACATATACGCAATTGATTTGTTGACCATCTACTTCATGGGTTTCTGCGAATTCATCTGGGTTCATGAAGACTGCTAAGTCACTCGCTATTTGATCTTTAAATGTACTGGCCATTACTCAACTACCAGAGACGCGGCGTCAAGCACAGGAGGACCTTCCTCGCCCGGATTCTGATCATCGAATGTACCCTTGGTCACTTCAATCATTTCAATGATATCGACCTTCTTGCGAGCATTTGAAGCGTCTACTCCGTAGGCTTTGGCGATTTCCTTCAGCTCGTCGAGTTTCATATCTCCATTGTACTCAGGTAGTCCGTCGAGGTCGCCACTGCCTGAGCTTGTGTCGATATCGGCAGGATCCTTCGAAGGCTCTTGATCTTTTGTCATATCGGGAGGTTCCTGTTGTATTCCTACATAGACAGCAACGCCCCGTTCAACGAGGCGTTGCTCTTTTTCGGCTGTAGTCTCAAACGATCCATCGGCTTTGGTTTTAGGCAAGATCCTGGTGCCAACGCGGTGGCCGTATGTTCCTTGAATGATCTTGATCATCTCGATGCTCCTTTCTTATTCAGTTAAGACCGAACCGTCGCAGAGATCCATGGGCTCTTATTATTCGGGATCAGTAACGGACAGGATGTTACTGTCAATGTTCTGGTATTACCCTCAGCGCTGGACAGATACTTTGGCACACGTCTAGCAGAGTATGTGTGGAACTGTCCATCTATCTGCTCGACCTGAGTGACTGCACCATAAAGAGTTCGTCCAGCTGCTGGAGCTGTCAAAATTACTTTACCTGCAGGGATATACTGAGTTGCCACTCCGTTGTCCGCCTCGTACGTATCCTCATAGCTGAGGATGTCGATCATCCTGCCATTTATGTTGAACCGTCCGATCACAGCGGCTCCAGCCGGTAGAGTAGTTGGATCGATGCTTCCGGCATTGAAATTCTTTATGTCAAGAAGCTTCTGAATTGTTGCATCATTGATAATTGTATCAGCAACATCAGGTGCAACGATCAGCTCTGAGGCAGGTAACCCTCTGGATGTTAATAGGCGGGCCATAGCCGCAATGTCCGCAATGATTTTGGCGCCAGCGGCATCCCAATCAGTATCTGGAGTATAGATTGCTGGGTTAAGGGCTTCACTATAAAAGCGGATTTCCTTCTCTTCGTACAATGTCAGGTCATCAGCGTAGTGCTTCATGACACAGGCGTTATCGAGCATAGTCTCCGCAGCCATAAGTTCCTCACGTCTAGAGATCATTTCACCCATTTCGTCGGAATCTTTCAAGAGCATCATGCTTTCACGCTGTTGTGGCGTGAGTTTGTTGAATAGGGCTTCTCCGAATCCTTTCTTCTTGAGGTCATCGATCGTTAGTACTCTGCGAGGAGCGATGAATGGAGGGGTGTATCTCTCCGTACTGTACCCTTCGCGGGTAATGGTTACGCCCCCCTTAATTGGCGATACGAACGGAGCAAGCTTCTTGCTACCATCTTTGTACTCAACTAGCACGTCGTCCGTCGAAAAGATGTCGGTCGCGTCATTCGTAGGGAAATATCTATCACGCAAAAAAGTATGGAGAGGTGTGATTTGTTCTATTGCCATGAGTAGGGAATGGGTGCTGTAAATATCAAAAGCCATGTTTCATTCCTCCTTATATCTCGTACGCGTCAGCGAGGAAAATACCGAGAGCTCTCAGTTCTTCTTCGTTGGCTGCCGTCATTGTATAGCCGGTCGCAATGATCAACTGGTTACCATTGAAATACCCTGTTTTATAAGCTGTGGCCACGACTGCGGTGCTCGTTCCTGTGTCAGCATCTTCTGCGAGGATGTACTTGGCCTTTGCCATAGCTGCTACAGTGATGTCACACTCGATATCGATGCTGGTCTCGTCTTTGAGTCCACCAGCTGCCTCCAACGTAATGGTCAAAGTGCCGTTGGCATATCCTATCGTGTAGTCAGTTGTTATTGTTGCTGGGGTTGCGCTACCGGCAGCGTATACCTTTAAGGTGCTTGTGACAAGATTCGCGTTTGCATAAGTTGAGACCAACGTCTCCACTGCAAGAGTGGCTGCCACGGTCTTATCAGAGCCGAGCAAAATGCCGTCTCCGCCTGCCGCTGTCATAGCGATGACAGACCCACGGAGGATTTTACCTTGATTAGCAGCGAGTTTAATATGACCGCCCATTGCTGCGGGACCATTTTGATTAATCAAGTTATCAAAGCCAACGCTTCCAATGTTTTCGTCAAGTCTGCCCATTATTTCTTACCTCCGTTCTTCATTTTGTTGTATACATCCACAATCGCGTTCACTTGCTGAGCCTCGTCAGGTTCGTCATCTTGGTTCCCTGCGTTTGGTGCAGCACCGATGCCCTTGGCTCCGGAGGCATTGAAGTCATTAGCACTATTGTCGAGGTGTTGCTTGCCAAGCTGAGCCTGTTTTTGCAGAGCTTTCAAAGATAACTCGGCGGCTGTACATGGGGCATCTCCATACTTTGCTTCAGCTACAAGTTGAGGATCGCCCACTGCGGACTCAATACTTTCAATGTCCTTGATACGGGCTCTCTCTGCTGCAATAGCCTCGGCGCTTATGGTTCCTTTGCTTGCCGCTTCTATCTGAGCTACTAGCTCAGGGTGCTGTTTTTTGAGTTCTTCCATGTCCATCGTTTTTTTGCCTCCTCCATTAGGTTTTTCTATTCCATCCACCAGGCCTTTTGGCGCTGCAGGTAGAACGCTATTAACTGGGATGCCTTTAGGTATATTGTGTAAACCTTTTATGCTGTGCTTGATACCATTCACAAGTAGTACGCTCTTGTCAGTGCTCATGATCATTTGCGGATCAGAGCCTTCAAGTAGTTTATTGGCGAAACCCTTGTCGACAGCCTCTTTGCCCGTCATCCATGTCTCTTTTGTCATCATGGAACGAAGGGTTTCGACATCAAGTCCAGTTTTTGCGGAATAGATTTCGGCAATTGCCCTTTCAGCTGCGTCGAAACCCTTGATTACTTGCTTAAGATCCGTGATGTTGTAGTAATTATAGAATAGGGCACTTACTCCATGAATCATCACGAGACTACCGGGGTATGTTACAACTTCGTCACCACTACACATAATGACACTCGCTGCGCTGGCCGCAATGCCTTCGACTATGACTGTCTTTGATCCTGCAAGACCCTTGATCGCGTTGTGAATCGCGATACCGGTGTAAAGATCCCCACCCACGCTATTGAGTTTGACTGTGATCTTACTTTTGCCCTTGACTGCCTCTAGATCGTCGAGGAAGCCCTCAGGGGAGATATAGAGACCAGGGAGTGCTTCGCCAGTCCAAAAATCTATTGGTTGGCTACTTACCACTTCACCGTATAGGGTAATTTCTCCCTCGTCATCCGATACGGATGCGATGTTCCAGAACTTCGTTGCTTTGGCATGAGATCCTGGTACTGACCCATTAACCAGTCTGGGTTCTTTTCTTTTTCCCATTGTCGTCTCCTTCCTTCAATGCTTCAAGTATTACGGCTTTGATGGTATTGGCGAGCTGTGTTCCTCCGCCTTCGTTTACACCATTTGCCTCTGCAAGCTTAGTGTTTTCGCGTGCGAGTTGCTCGACGTTTGTCTCCCATTGGCCACCGTTGAGCCTGATGGTCGATTGTTCGTGAGTAGTAAAGCCCTCGCTGACTGCGAGAATCTCAGCCGATATTTCTTTGACTGGGTCGAGTTGCCCCTGGCTTGGCCCTATCCATTCGCTACCGAGGTATGCCTTGCGCATGGTGGGGTTAGTAAAAAAACCCGGTGCTAGTATCCGACCACGGGCAACAGCTTCAGCCATCCATACCTCGTAGATAGGACGACAGAAGTCATTAGTGAACCAAACACGCCGCATTTTGAAAGCTTTCCACGCCTCCAGCAACGCAGCACGGCTCGCCGAGTAGCTAGCATTAAACGCCTTGAGAAGCAGATCGGCCGGTACTTCAAGGGCTGCACCAATTTGTTCACATATTGAGCGAATAAATATGTCAAATCCACCGCTCGGTCGCTTTGGATCTGCAAAGGTTACTTCCTCACCTGGCTTCATGATGTTTATCTGACCAGGCCCCATTTCATATTCATTCGGATCATCCGAGACTTCCGAATTTCCCACTTCATTGAATGGGTTATCACCAGTTGATGCTTCTGTCTTAATGAACGCAGTAAAGAAGCTCTCGACCACAGCTGCAGTGAGCTCACTTTCTGTATACCTCCGGAGTTGAAGCAAGGGTTCAATGACCTGTGCTAAATAACTAACGCCACGATATTGATCAGGGCGTTCCGTATCCATAATCTGCAGGATGTTTGGCAATCCGGTGAGATTCCCGTATGCCTCCACACGCTGCCACTCTGTTTTTCTGGACCAGGTTTGAAACGGATAGGTGTTGCGAATGTGATACGCGACGATCGCGCCATTAGTGTCGACCTCGACACCGTCATAGATGCTGTTGCCATTTTCAGCCTTTCCGTCTGTCATGATGGACAACATGTAGCCCCCTGGCGTACTTACTCGATCAGCTTCGATGACGTGTAGTCGCAAGTTATACGGCATAAGTTGCGTGGCTTCATATTGCTTGAATACGACGAAGGAGTCTCCGCTTAAAAGCCAGGATACAAACGCGAGCTGCTGAATGGCATAAAAGTCATTGACGCCGGTGGCATCGCAAGCTCGTTTACTATCAGCCCATAAAGCAAACTCGGCTTCGACGTTTTTTTGCCATACTTCAGTTGCTTCAGGCGTCATTCCCAGCGCGTCACGATTTATACGACTTTTCAGCTGAAGTCCGACACCTATGACATTGGTGCGATTGGTTTTGATTGCAGAGGTTGCCACTGGGGCGGCCATATAAAGCATCCTGGCCCGCTGGCGAAGCGTAAAGTTGTTATAATCAATGTCCTCCCGAGCGCTACCACTTTGTGCATTGAAACCTTTAGTTGCTTTCTTTTTCCAGCTCGCTCCAGCCTCTCCGTATCCTTTATTTTCCGGACGTGTTGGTACTCTTGCGTTTGGTTTTTGGTCCCTGTTGATCGATCTCACCTCCTTTACCAGTCGCGGAGCACGACTCCGACTGCTCGACGCGGTTTGCCACCGATAAGTTCTGATTCCAACTCTGTGATCTCTTGCTTGAGTTCCTTGATAGCTGTTCTGATCACACTAAGATCGGTATTGTATCTGGCCAGATTACGGGGACCGATGCCGTAACTTTGGACTCCACCGCTGAGCATTTCTTTTTCGCGGTTTCGGTAAAGGGTGTTCCTCTCCTTTGCATCTACAAGATCAGCAGTGATGACCTCTTTGGTTCGCATTATCGTCACCTCCTTGGCTTTCACCAGTCATCAGAATCACGCTGTCGACGCTTCCTTGGTTGCTGTACTGGTTTCTGTTTGGGTGTTTCCGGTACCCCTTTAATCCTCCGCTCCACAGCGTCCATATCTGGATCGATTATTTTCAGACCGGCGAGCGCATAGTTGCGGCAGTCGAGAGCTTCGTTTCTTGTATGCCCAGGAAGCTTTTCCCACGCCCAACTATTTCCAGTTTTACTTTTCTTCAGGACGAGCTTCTCCGAGAGCAGCCCATTGAAGTAATTGATATCATAGCCACGATCCTCTCCTCGAGGGAAATGACAAAATTTCGCTCCTGCCTCCTGCACCTTAAGAGCACTCATAATTGATGACTTTCCGGCATCTACACCCAATGTATAGAGCCAACAAGTGATCTTCTTATTGTCTTTAATTGGGATCTTGGATGGTGGCCTGACGAAAGGAACACCGTCGCCACCTTTACCTTTAATAGCAAAAACACGTTTACTTTGTCTATTGCGACAAGCTTTGTAAACTTCCTGAGTATAATGACCTCCGGAGTCAACACAGGTGATCGATAGTTTAAGACCGCGTCCATTCTTGAATTTGTAGACGCGGTCAATGACATCATCCAGCCTTTCCCATACTTCTGGAGTGTCTGGCTTTCCCATGATATAACCTTTCTTAATGCCCCACGTCTCACCATATTGGCCATGGCCAATAACCTCGTACTCCAAGCGATTGTCTTGAGTATCAACGCCACAGGTGAGTACAAGTACACCGTCAGGTAATTCGGCTGGGTATTCCTCACGACGGGAAAGCATCGAATCTTCATCTTCGAGGTCTCCGCGATCTTCCCATAGTTCTCCAAGCAAAGTGTTAAATACTACCTTTAAACGCTCCGGATCGCGTTGAGCTTCAAGGAACTTGCGGGCAATTTTGCTCCACGGCATCCAAGGTGAAGAGAAGGCATTGAGCCAGAATGACCGAACTCCATTAATGTAGGCCTCCGGGTTGTCTGCAATCCACTTAGTTGGTTGCTTGCGCATGACCCTTTCGGTTGATAAGCAGCCGCACGAGGGACAGGCCCACCCCGTTATTGTCACATAGAAGGTCTTTTTACTCTTTACCTTAACGACCTGATGGTCATATTTCACCTGATCGAATACAATACTATGCCAATCCCCACATTCAGGGCATTGGTGACACCATCGTTCTTGGGTACCCTGGTAGAATGACGTCTCAATGTTGCTGCTTCCCTTGATAGTCGGCGTCGATACCTCAATCGCCTTCGCGTTATAGAACGTTGCCTGCCTTGCCTCGGCAAGAGACCACGGGTCTCCCTCGGTTCCAGCACTCAATGCCCATCTGTCACGTTCGTCGCCGAGTATATATCGGGCCGGAGTGGATGCGAGAGCCGATGCGCTGTTCGAACCCGCAATTGTGAGCATACCACCGGGGAATGATTTCTGTAATATCGTGTTGCCACTGTCGCGCGTTTTGACATCAGCGACCTTGGCTTTTAGTGGCTTACTATCCCTGATCATTGGAGCAATACGTAACCGACTGAACTTCCTGGCATCCTCGAGCGTTGGCTGGACGAACAGGATCGAGCCGGGATCTTGATCAATGATGTACCCTATTATGTTAAGTTCGAGTTCGGACTTTCCGACTTGTGAAGCGGCCACCATTACAATCTTGTGGATATGTGGGTCAGAGAACGCCTCCATTGGCGCTTTCAGATAAGGGGTTCTTGAGGTTCTCCACGGCCCAGCCTCTGCCGAGTTTTCGGGGGAGAGGCGGCGGCTCCTGTCGGCCCATTCTGCCACGGTGAGGTCCTCGGGCGGCTTAAAGTTTTTAAGCGCACCCGAAACGGCTGTGTTCAGCCTCTCGATTTCCGGCTTATTCTTCCGGGCCATCTTCCTCCAACCCTCGCCAACCTTGACGATCCCTTACCCGCCGTTTGTATTCCTCGGGATCGTAGCGATAATTAGAAAGGTCATTGAGGATGCCGTGACATTCCTGTTTGATACGACTCGATGCTTCGGCTGCAGTTGTTGTGTTAGCCATATCTATTGCAAGCCGCCCAGGCAAAGCCATGATCATGCCTCTGACCGCAAAAACAAGATCTGTCGTCATTGACTCAACGTCCTCGCTGCGGTGCATTTTACCCTCGAGCTCATTCAGCTCCAGCGCTGCCATGCCTGCTTTGCTTTCCTTTAGGTTAGCCTCAGCCTTTATTTTGCGGACTTCGATGTCAATAACTTCACCGCTCTTGGTCCCTCGATTATTGGCCTTATCGCCCAGGTACTTAATGTACCGCTGTATCGTCGTCATAAGGTCGTAGCGATTGGCACCTTTTATCTTTGTCGAGACGATGACTCCATCCTTGGTGAGCTGCTGAATCCTACGCGTCGTCACTCCAAAAAGCGGGGCGAGGATGTCGCTGCCGACCAGCTTGGGGTTTGGTTTGTTGTCCGGCATCGTATCCCTCCTCCCGGACATTTGGCGAAACGAAACGCCCTAAAAAAAATTTTCTGAGTCTACACGTTTATCGGGGTCATTTAGCCCCGCAGTCAAGAATCTTTGCCGGAAGTACCTTTTCTTCATTAAGGGCATTAAAAAAAGCCCTGGCTCTTTGTCCGGGCTTGTTGGGTTTGTCTAAATATTAAACTAATATGGTCTGCTACATCTCAATCTCCCCCCTATATAAGATCAAATACATTGTAATAAATATAACAGATCATAAAGGTATAGTCGAGGTCATGAAAAGGACATCATTCGGACATTTTCCCTTGCGGTTTTCTTCTTGTCAAGCTATTAGACAAGGCTGCGGATATCCCGAAAAGGGCGACCGATATATCGCCAACAATTTGAGATCTCCACCTCCTGACCGTCTTTACCTCAGGATGATTCCCGTCTTCTTTAATGATTTGTTCCGCTATCTGCTCAAATGACAACTGCTTAGAGTCATCGTTCCTTCGTTCTCCATTCGCATCTCGATTGAAGTAATACATCTCAATAATCTTAAAACGCGAGTCAGTCCTAAATTGGTTTAGGATCCTATCTATGCTCTCAAGCTGTGCCTTTGTTCTGTTGTACGACTTTTGGCGTTCTTTCCCTTTCTCCTCACTTGGATCTGTATAGCCAGCATTCGGAGAAAAACGCGTGATGCTTTTACTTCTTTGCTTGAATATGCCTTCCATGTAAGCATATTCATCGGCAACTATATCAATAAGCTTAGGGTAATTGTATAATATTTTTTCTGTTGCCTTGTAATAATCGAAGGTTCTTGCGTCCTTTTCATCGTCCTTTTTTTCTATAGCCACGATACTTTTCTGTACTGCTCGCTCTATTATTTTGTCAATCTCTGGAGTCAGTGTTTGTGTTAAGCTCTTTGATTTATTCATCTTGCCGTTCTCCTCCCTCGACGCCAGTCCCAAACATTCCTTGTATGGCTTCAAAGGGTAGCTCTTTTCCCTTCCTAATACATCGGATTTCTTCGTCACCTATGGCCCGTATGAAACGTTTAACAATGATGTCAGTGGATTCTGGCGTCAGTTCCATGATGTATGCTACCTCTTTCACTGAATCATAGGACACCAGTGTGGTACCCGCTCCACCCACTAGCAATTTCTCAATCAGCTCGGGCAGTATTTTTGACTCAGCACCATCAAATAGCCGGTCCCGATCTTCTGGAATGGAGCAGTCTCCACATATTACACGGTGTTTACCGAGAATCCAAAGATCTCCGTTCTTGGTTATAGGTTTATCTGGCTCGGTGGCTGTTTCCGGGTCCTTAGTTTGATCCTGCAACGCTTCAGCGAGGGCGTTCACGATATCGCTGTATTCCTCTTCAGAGTATCCAGACAACGTGAATGGTATCTCTCCAGTGTTGATGTCAGCGAATACTTCGGCCAGCATCTTGGCATCTGCATCGCTTAGTTCCGCAATTCTGTTGTCGGCCACTAGGTCGGCCATTTCCTCGGCATCACTTGAATAATTCTGATAGTCAACTGGTACTTCAATCAGCTCTTCTAGCTGCGCTGCCATGAGCCTGCCGTGTCCTCGAACAATCAGTCCACTACGATTGCTAATGGTGATTGGTCCGCGCCATCCTTGTGCTCGGATGATTGCCCCGAGGAGCTTCACTTGTTCAAGCGGGTGCTGGTTAGGGTTCTTTGGATTCGGTTTGAGATCCGATGTCATAATAATGGCATCGTGTGCACAGAACACGGGTATCTCGTCTGCCCATGCTTTAGGGTCTGCAGCTGTTCTATAGTCGTATAGTTTTGGCGCTTCGTGCTTCGGGGC